>NZ_DAHVHY010000035.1 GCF_027322205.1 Acidithiobacillus sp. | reverse complement strand
CGCCTTCCCCACAAACTCCACCGCCTTGTGGACGGCTCGTTACTGCGTAACGACCAGCCAGCGCACGCGCCAGCTTGCCGACCCTTGCGGAGTGTGCAGCAACCCGCAACCCAGACGGTCAGGCCAACTGGCCCCTCCTGGTTAAAGGCGGTGCCCATTCATCGTGGTTTGCCCGCCAGCAAGAACTACAGGCAAAAACATCACCATAGGGGTGAAGCCTGTGCCCTTCATATAACAGTTGATCGCTGCCGCTTGCGCACTCTGATGTCCATAGCACGCGAAGGGGGGAAGAAATACCATTTAGGGAAGGCGTTGCGAAGTCGCCAACCGGCGTCGCCTTAATCTCTCAGCGAATGCGGCGGTCCTTCAATTGCGCGGGCCTCGCAAACTGAAGGCATCACAGCAATTCGCTCGAAATAATCTGAGAGGTTGCGCCACGGTGACAGGTCGAGGTCAAGCCGCTGTGCCCATGTCAGCATGACAAACAAATATGCATCAGGGGCTGTGAAGGAGTCGCCCATCAGATAATTGCGGCCACACAGCACCCGATCAACGTAGGCCAGGCGCGGCGAAACCAGGACACGCGTGGCCCGCTGTCCACTGGCAGTTTTGGACAGGAAATTAGCAGCGACACCGCCGTGCCGTTCTGGGGTAATGAAATTCTTGTGAATCTCCATGGCAATAAAATTAAGCCATTCCAGAGCGTGATAGCGGGTTCGGAGTAGCGGAGCAGGCATGAAACCCTGTTCCGGCTTTAGGTCAGCGATAAACTGCAAAATCACCGCGCATTTGGTGAGCACATCGCCATCATCCAGCTTTAAAGTCGGCACATAGGATTTGGGGTGCGAGCGAACTCGCGCCAGCGGCATAGAAGAGAATCATTTCTGTCTCCATGGAGAGATTTTGACCTACCTAATTATAGTTAACTCTAGTTTAGAGTCCCCGATAGGGGATCCGTAAACCCCCCGCCTTTAGGCGGTAGATTATTGATCTGCATCAATAAACTGTGGACGGAAATGATCGAGAATAACCGGACTGTTCCAGCCAAGATTGGAGGTGCTATGATGAACGCTACAGATCTTCTGCGCGCCGATGCCATATGGGCTTCAACTACACTTTCGCATGTGCAACGAGACCACAAGGAATGAAACTGACCGCTGAACCGGCACCGTCCTTCGATGATCCCATAGGCTTGCTGCGCGCTTGCCACGAGCGAATCATCAGTCACTGCGACATCTTGGAGCGACTGGCCGAGCACCTGAGCCAAGTCGGAGCCGACCCGGAGGCCCAGCAAGCGGCCGCCCGTATCCGTCGCTATTTTGAGATTTCGGGTCCGGCACACCATGCTGACGAGGAAGCACAGCTCTTTCCGTGGCTACTCGCGCAGGCAAAATTTCCGGACATCTTGCGCTCATCCGTCGCCAATCTTGCAGCCCAGCACCGGCAATTGGAAAGCACTTGGCAGATATTGGCTGCGAATCTGGTTCAAGTGGAGGCAGGCCAAGTTCCTCACCTTTTGCTTGTGGAACCCTTCGTCTCTATGAACCGCGCCCATGTAGCCTTGGAAAATGGCGAAATCTTTCCCATTGCCGAAAAACTTCTCGATCTCAGCACAACGCGTAGCCTCGGTATGGCCATGGCTGCACGTCGCGCCCTGGTGGAGAACGAGACCCAATGAGCGTTGGTCAAGAGCGACGGCCATTCTGGGTGTTGTTCATCCTCCCCGTCACCCTGCAGATGGTCACGGGTCTGCTCATGGCCTGGGGTTGGGCCGGACTCCTGGAGTTGTACCTTGCCGATGGGCTCGCTGCCAGCACTTTTGTCCTCGGGGAACGGTTTTGGCCGTGGAGGGACTATTCCTTACCTTGGCCGCGCCGTTGTGGCCAAGGAGGGGGTATGACACATATGGTCACGGAATCTGAGGTTCTCGTCATTTTAAGTGATAGCCCGAGATTTATCTGCGTTGTCCCGCATGGCCATCACCGCCTGCCCCAGCCCTTCCTGAAAGCTGTGGCTATGCATATGCAACTGGCCGAGCAGGCGACGGAGTTCCTCGCGCGTTCCGCTTTGCCGTACCTGAAGGATTTCCTGTCCCAGGGCTTGCACCGCTTCATGCTCGGCCAGCAAGGCCTCTACCCCAGGCAGTTCCGGCGCGTGGACGTGTAGCCAGGTGGTGATCGGGCAGGCAGCCAGATCCGCATGCTCGTAACCCCCATGATTCATCGCGGACTCTTCTGCCGCATGCACCCATCCCAGATGCTGATACAGAGCCAGCAGCGGCGTGTCCGCATCCCCCGTACCGAGGACAAAGGCGTGCATAAAATCAGCGACCGCCTCCGCCTCTAGCGGCCTGGCAATGGCATATCCCTGGAGATAGTCGACCTCCATCTCGCGCAGCAGGGCGATGTGTTCTTCGGTTTCCACCCCTTCCACCGTGATGATGACGTTCATGACCAAACCCAGGTTGACGAGACTCTCGACAAAGATCAGGTCTTGGGGTTTGTTCAATAACTCGCGGATGAAACCCTGATCGATCTTGATCTCGTCAATGGGAAGGTTTTTGAGCCGCAGGAGCGAGGCATACGCGCTCCCCACGTCATCCAGCGCAATCTTTACGCCCGCACCGCGCAGGCGTTGCAGATGGCCCACTGCGACCTCCTGTTCGAGGATTTCCCCGATCTCCAGCACCTCCAGTATCAGGGATTCCGGGGAGCTACCCGGCTGGGCGGCCAGGATATCGAAGACGGTATCGGCAAATCCGGGATTGTCGAGCTCTTCCGGGGTGATATTGATGCTGAGGAAAATATCCAGGCCCATCTCCCGCCACTGCGCGAGTTGCCGCAGTCCCGCCTGCAGCACGAAGCGCCCCAGTGCCTGACGCTCCCGCATGCCGAGGGAGGGGAGGAATTGATCGGGGGAGACCTCCCGGCCCTCCCTGTGCCAGCGGGTCAAGGCCTCGAGGCCGGCTACCCGACCCGTCGCCAGGGCTACCAGGGGCTGATAGCGTAGCGTCACCTCTCCGGCGACCAAAGCCTGCAGAAAATCCTGGCGCAACACTTCATCGCCCATGGTGATGGTGCCGAGATCCGGGTGATAGAGCTGCACCCAACCTTCGCGTCCCCGCTCATGGCGCGCCTTGGCCGCATACATGGCCTGATCCGCGTGCCGCAGGAGGAGATCGGTGTCCGCCTCGTCGAAGGGATAGATCGTCAGTCCCAGGCTCGCCTGGAGGTTGACTTCCTTTCCCTGGATCAGGAAAGGTTGCGCGATCGCGGCCTGGAGACGGGCCAGGACCTGATCCAGTTCATTCATACCGCGCAAGCCTTCCAGCAGCAGTACAAACTCGTCGCCGCCCAGACGCGCTACGGTGTCCGTCCGGCGCTTCGCATCTTTCAGGCGGCGGGCCATCTCTTTCAGCAGGGTGTCACCGACGTCATGGCCGTAGGTGTCGTTGACCGGCTTGAAGTCGTCGACGTCGAGAAAACCCACGGCCAATAACCGTTCCTGCCGTTCGGTACGGGCTAACGCCTGATCAAACACCAGTCGCAAACCATCGCGGTTGGGCAGGCCGGTCAGGGCATCGTGAGTAGCCTGCGTGGTCAGGGTGCGCTCAAAGACTTGGCGTTGTACATCCCATCGGCGATCCAGGAAGAGGATGCGTCGATAGGAAACCAAACTGAAACTCAGCGCGATGATCAGAAAAATCACCGGGAATTGGATATGCTCCCGCCACCAGGCGGCCAGCCATTGCCCCCTCGGGACGGAGACGAAAGCGGTCAGTGGGTATTGATCTAGACGGACAAAAGCCCCAAAACGATAAGTATGACCCACGGTAACCAGACCTTCATAATATCCCTGATGGAGGTCGGGATATTTTTTTAGCGCGTCGACCAGAATGCCGCGTTGCGGCTTCATCAGCAGTTTATCGACATTACCCTGAGGGACAGGCCAGCGTCCCTCGATGGTAAAGTCGCCGCGGATCAAGCCAACGGCCGTTCCTGGACGCAGGGGCAAATGACTCAAGGTTTCTTCGATCTTGTGAAAATGCATGGCCGTAATCAAGAGGAACAGTGGCTTTCCTCCTGCTGGCGAGAATACCGTATGGCTCAGGCGGATGACCCAACCCCTTCTTCCCCCGGCCAACGGTCCCAGGCGAGGGTGGTGGACCTGTAGTCCATGGGAATGCAGGGCGGTCTGCAGGTCCGGCCATATGGCCCGATTGTCACGGAGGTCGGGTAGCGGCCATCCCGCCGCCACGGCGGTGGAGGCGATAACCTGTCCGTTTGGGGCAATGAGATCCGCGCTGACGATACCTGGGGATGCCTCCTGGTAATCCATCAGGATGGCTCGGGCAAAACGGGGATGGTATAAGGCATCCGCACGCTGCAATTGCTTGCCCAAAATCCGGAGCGCCGTAGCGTGACCGTCCAGCAGGTTCTGGGTGACTTTTGCGACCATCTCGGCATTCAACCCCAAACGATACCGGCTGTCCTCTTCGTAAGCATGCCAGGAAAACCATGCGTACCATCCGGCAAAGGCCAATGTCCCCGCAAAACCCGCCCAATAAGCGAAAGAAAAGGTGCGCCGATAGGAGGCTGTGGGGGGGGAGGGAAACATGAACTTCAGTTCTCGGAGGTGGCCTGATTCGTGAGGGGAAAACCTACTCTGGCTGGCAGTTGTAGCATGGAGGAGCAGATCAGAAGAATGCGGGCTCGGTCGGCTACAGCCGCAAGCGCTCCCTACCCGCGCTGTTGGCCTGGAGCATGGGCAGCCCGCACCGGATGGCCATCGCCCTGCTGGATGTGTTGCTGGGCTGGACCATTCTCGGCTGGATTTAAGGGCCGGGTTAATAATCTACAGCAGGTTGCGCAGTTGCCTGGCTACTGGTACTCATGCCCGCATACCGTAGTACCACCACCAGCGCCACTACATAGAGAATCGCCAGAACATACCACATGGGCCGATACCCCCAGATTTCCACAATCATGCCAAACACGGGCATCCAACCAGCCCGCAGGGGTTTGATCAAGCGTGGCCAGCCATCATCTTTCGCGCATTTGCCGCCTTTTCAGCAAAGTAGGCGGCGCTGGATGCATAGTAAAGCTGTGCCTCATGCAGCATGGGAATCTGTTTCATGGCGCGCACTTTCGCCTTGGGCATTTTGCGCATCATTTCGAATTTCCGCAGAGCAACCGGGCCTGGAGTGGCCGTCCCACCAACCTCTGTGCATACTCCCGCTGGCATCCAGACAAAGGCGTTCGGATCGTGAGCAGTCGGGTCTCTGCCGGCGCAAGAGGAGGCGGTGGTGCCGCAATCGTTTTTGTAGGGGGCGTTGGCCCCAAAACATTGCACCCAGCCGTGATGCCATCCCGTCACAGCGGGCGAACCACCGTCGGCATACGCATCCACGGCGCCAAACAGGGCTACCGAAGCAATCAGCGTGGTGATAGTCATTTGCTTACTCTGTCTGATTTTCATCATGAACTCCTTATTCAGTAATTTGACCCCATTGTCGACCAGCGGGACCCATGCTGGTTTGCCAAAATCCAGCGGGATGGTTTGCGCGCCGGATGATTCAGAATGATGCGTTGACGTTGAGATAAAACCCGTTCTGATTGGCATTGTTGGAGACCTTGGGAAGGTTAACCATATTGCCCAGGGACATGAATGCCGCGACGACTGAAAGGTGATGATTCGGCATATAGGCGATAAAGCCATCATACCAATCACTTTGTTTCAGGTCTGCGCCAGGATAAGATGCCTGCATGCTGGCCTGGGCTGCGCCGAGACTGTCTGTCGGGAAACTGCGCCACTCCGCACCCAACATAACATCTTTGGCAAGAAAGTAGCCAAGGCTGATCCCTTCCTGGATGGTATATCCGTTATGACCCTGTCCACCAAATCCCAGCAATCCCATATAATTGGCCTTTGTGGCCCAGAGGGTGCCATCCACCAGCAGCTTGCTCCCCATGAACGGATAAATCCCGGTGGCGGCAGCGTAAAAATCAACACCCTGACTGCTGGCCCCCAGTTCGTCAGGTATCGTATCATTCACAAAGTGCGCATTCAGACCAACGGCAACCGCGGGAATGACGCCATTCCCCGGATAAACCTGCAATTTTCCGCCAACGATGCTTTGCTCACTACTGTTGGTGCCCACCACGTTGGACAGGCTGTTTGGTAGGCTCAAATACTGATGGTCGAAGTATATCTCGGCATAATTTTTTATAGAAAAATTGGCGCCTACACTGTAAATGTTGTAGTTGCGGGTAGTGCCATAGGTCCCAAAAGCGGCCGGCGTAACCAAACTCTTCCCGCCATTGGCGATCAGTGCCCACGGGTTTAGGCCGCCACCACCTGCACCCTCCAACATAATCGGCAACGCCTCTGCGCCAGGAGCGATGATAGTCATTGCAACCGCAATTATGCCAACCAAGTAACATTTTCTCAATGTCATAATACTTCCTCCGTCGGTAATTTCAACAAAATTACGCCGACAAGCACTGATTTTCTGTACGTTGAGGAGTCATTGTGGTGCGGGGCTATCCCGCCTAAAAAAACAAAACATGCCTTCTCAACCAGATGTTTGGCGACATCAAGCAAAAGAAAAAGCGCCAGAATTCCATGTTCAGTGCATCTGCGCATTGATAAGTTATAGCCTTCTAATTGGTTATGCGCAAGTATTATTTTCAATGGCTTTTTAACAAAATTCATAAATTATAATATATAATTATATGACCGCATCGTGGCTAATAATAATGTTTCCCAACCAATAACGGGCAGATATTATATCTCAGTATTTTATTATCCTGATAAACGCGCAATGAGTCTCCACTGAAGTTTCACTGAATTCCACATTTTGTTGATCGCCAACCCTCAAGCATGGAAACCGGCACAGGGAAAGGCGAGATGAACATCAGATTGGCCCTTGCAGGGTGCAATCCGCCCCTCCCTCTTCCTGCCGCCCGTGAATACTCCACCGGCTAAAAGCCGGTGGCTTCAGGTTACGGCTGAAAGCCGGATCGGTCGGCGCTGCGGCCGACGGCTGTCGCTACACAACATGAAAATCATCGTCCGGATCCGGTGGCGTTTGGTTCTTGATATACTCCTGCCAAACCCCACCCGTAACATTCCCACTGCTAGCCACCCAATCTCACGCAGCAACTCCCGGCAACGGAGTCCAACATCTCCCACCAACACCTGATAACGGTACTTCGTCGTCCAGACTAGGTGGTGCTTACAGTCCCAAACCGTGTGGCTTCCACTTTTACAAGCTTCCATGCATGTGGTTATACCACCGGACTTATCCGCCGCCTAAAGGCGGGGGGTTTACGGATCCCCTATCGGGGACTCTAAAACTTGTACATCAAATCAGCCGCGGTAATGGTATTAAGCTTCTTGTAATAGCTTATCACCGGGAACTCATTGTATGTGGCGGTATACGACAGTTGCAAACTTAAAGGTCCATACAGCCGGGTTTGCACGCTGGTAACCGACTCATAAGTATTGTTGTTCGCTGTGGATAACAATGCGGTGACATCTTCCTTAAATATTGCATGACGGGTCAAATGCCATTCGTACTCCACAGCTAAACGCGCGGCTGGGCTGGTCTGATATCTCAGGCCTATGGGCTGGTCCTCCTGAGCACCGACACCGCCTTGGTAATCCAGGGACATGGTTTTGTTGAGATGGATGATGTTACCTTCGCCGATGATTTCAGTCAGGTGGTAATAATACCCGTCGAATGGATTGCGGTTATACCGGATATCGCCGAAAACATAGTGAACCTTTGGCTTGAAATAATATCGGGTTTGGTTCTGTAACACGAGACGGTTGGCATAAACGGACGTTGCCGCCGCGGTATAGTTGTAGCTCAGACGCACTCGGTTTTCCCAACGATGATATTGCCAACGTATCCAAGCCTTGCTATTGAGGCTCAGGGACGGGTAGGTTCCCGTGACGCTGGAGTATCCGAATGCGGCACTACCAGACCAGATTTTCGACTTTTTGGGCGTTTTAGCCGTATTGGCCAGAGCGTAGGCGGATAATGTCAACCCCACGATAAAAATAAAGCCCGCAATGGCTCGTGTGGGTATGTTGTGGTTGGGGTGCGGCGTTATTTGAGAATTTTTCGGAAATATCATGTGCTGTCCTGTTCAATATATCAGGGATAATATGTCTGCTATGACCCTCGCACCGCATCCACCTAAGTTTGGTTCTTCGCTGTTTTAAGTGGGTAGCTTGAGATCCAGCTTATCAGTAAGGTGGCTCCTTGATGCCGGTCCGTCAGGGTGAATAGCTCCTGGAAGGCGAGACGGAGTTGATAGGCGCTTAACCGACCGCCGACAACTGCCGTTTTAAGTCTGGCAACCAACGATTGCCAGAGAAGCCTGGCGCATGTGCCAAAATGGCCAGTGCGTTTTTGGCGGCAGACTGATCCTTTTCAGGGAGCCATGTGCTCGCCTGCTTTTCGGATGTCAAAATACTTCGGTCGGCAACGCCTTTCCCGTACCACTTCTCCAGACCGGCAAAAAGGCCCTGAGGGGGATTTTCCGCCGAATGCAGCATGACGTGGTAGATGTGCGGATGATGCAGACTGGCGATAGCCACCATCCATAGCCAGGTTTGCTCAGCTGGTTTCATGCCCTTGAACCATTCGGGAGTCGCCGCAACACAATGTGCTTTTTGACCGACAATTGTAGTGAGATAGGGCGTATGTGGAATATGCGCAACCCTCAACAGGGTCTGCGGAGCGTCGATGTAGAATCTGACCTGCTGCCGAGACCATTTTTCTGCGACATGGGCGGACGCGCTCATCGCTGGTGACGATATGGCGTGATCTCTGAGATACCTACATGCAGCGGGTGCATTTACAATGACATGCCCGTACGCTGTATCTGTGGTGATTTGCCCAAAAAACAGCATGAACGATGCCAGCATAAAAGCAGATCTACCCGTAAAACCCCTTCTATCTGAGATGAATGGTAGAACACATGGGTTCATGGCTTTCCCTCCACAATGCGAAGCGTCATGTATGAACGTCCTCGCTTTTGCACGATGGCGCATTTTACTGATCGCGGGCACCCCCGAAAAGCATACATTCTGGTCATCGCCATTTTATGCTCAGGTGGTCACGATGGGTCAACTGCTCAGCGACAATTATCTTGGCCGGTCGGTCAAGGTAGAGACACCGTCGAGCAAATCAATCCCGAACGTCTTCCCCGTTCATGGGGGCAAGCCCCAATTATCCAGTAATGTTGAGGTCAACAGTGCTGGATTTATTACGACTGTCCATGCTCCTGTCAGTGGGAGGCGGCTTGCTCCAGACGAATAATCTCTAAACGGTTGGTACCACCAGGGTGCCCCCGGCTCGGACCCTGGGTAAGGAGAATAAGGCCCTTCTCGACGCCCTGGGTGACCAGCCAGCGGCGGACGGCTTGCTCCCAGCCCTGATCGGGGCTGGGTATGGCTACCGCATGCACGCCGTAATGAAAACACAGGCGCTGGCAAGTGCGGTCATGCGGGCTGATGGCCAGTATCCACGGGGCCAGCCGGAAGCGCGCGATGCGGGCTGCGGTGGTGCCTGTTTCCGTGGGGGTGACGATAAACAGGGGATTCAGGTGCTCAGCAGCAGTGCGCACATCCCAGGCGATTACCGACTCCACACTGGGCGCGTCGTGCAGGGTTTCTGCATCGAGCGGACTCAGCTCGGATCGGGATTTCTCCGTGATCCGGGCGATTTCCGCCAGCATTTTCACCGCATCGACGGGATAATCGCCCATGGCTGATTCTTCGGAGAGCATGACACAATCGGTACCGTCGAGGATGGCGTTGGCCACGTCCGTCACCTCCGCACGGGTGGGGCGACGGTTGTGGACCATGGATTCCAGCATCTGGGTGGCGGTGATGACCGGCTTGCCTACCGCGCGGGCCTTGCGGATGAGGCGCTTTTGAATCAGCGCGATCTGCCCGATGGGCACCTCCACGCCAAGGTCACCGCGCGCCACCATGATGCCGTCGGCGGCGGCGATGATGGCATCAATATGCTTCCAGGCCCGTGCCCTTTCGATTTTGGCCACCAGAAAGGGATCATCATAACCCAAGGCCTGCGCTTCCCGACGGGCAGCGTGCAGGTCTTCCGGCGTTTCCACGAAAGAAACACTGAGCCCGTCGACACCGGTCTCCAGGGCGAAGGCCAGGAGCTCGCGGTCGGTACTGGTCAGCGCGCCACCCTCCAGTGTCACCCCGGGCAGATTGACGCCCTTATGGGAGAGGAGTATGCCGCCGACTACCACCCGGCAGTGGATACCGGAACGATCATGCTGTTCCACACTCAACTCGATAAAGCCATCATTCAGAAACACCGTGTCACCCTTGACCAGAGGACGGGAAAGGCGGGGCAGCTCCAGGGGAATCTGCTCCGGGGTTCCGAGTGCATCAGGGGCGAGGAGTACCCGGCTGCCGCGTTTGAGGGTGACCGGGGCGGGTAGTACACCGATACGGATTTTAGGGCCGGGCAGGTCAGCGAGGATGGCAACGCGCTGTCCCACCCTTTCCGCCGCAGCGCGGATACGGCCGATGCGGGTGCGGTGTTCATCCGGCGTGCCGTGCGCGAGATTCAGGCGGGCCACATTCATTCCGGCGCGGATCATCTGCTCCAGTGTTTTCGGTGCATCGGACGCCGGGCCGATGGTGCAGACGATTTTGCTGCGCTGCGCAGACAGTTTCATCATGCGTTTGGATTCAGCAGTTTGATGGCTTCATCGACGCCCTGATTGCGGACCACGATGGCGTGAATGGCCTTGCAAAAGTTGACGGCATCGGGCTGGCTGCGCTGAAGGACATTCCGGCCGGTGGCGCAGCCTTGCGTGCCACCCACATGAATCTGTTCGTAGAGACTGAGAATGATGCCGTCAAAAATGAGGTTGACCCCGACAAAGATGCCCACCAGAATCAGCGACCCTTGTGGCCATGTGACAATGAGCAGCAGGGCTATCAGAATATCGAGAATGCCACTGAAAATGAACCAGCCACGGCCTGTTGCCTCCAGCGCCTTGGGCCGGGTGAAATTCCGATAAGCGTCGATGGCGAAATAGAGAATGAACAGTAGACCAATGCTGGCCCTGCCCGCTGCGGGAAGGGCTACCATGATACCGCCGGTCACCAGCAGCAACAATGGTCTGAGCCAATCCCCAAGCCCATGGGCGTGCAGTTGAAAACTGTGGACCACCCACGTCAACCCGCCAAGGATAAGAATGGCCGCCAGAATGCCGTCGGTCGCCGCTGACATGATCACCGGACTCATCACGCCCAGAAGCCCAAGCACGATCAGTATAATGGCGACCACCATGGTATACTTTCCGAGGAATTTCTTTTCTGTCTGGATAATGATCGTGAGGTCGGGTGGTGAAGTATTCATGGGGCATACTTATTTTGCGGGAAACGGACAGCCAACAGCCTAACATACAAAGTGCTTCCAATATTGCAGTATCAGGATTCGCTCCTCTATGCTTGGATTCTGGAAGGATACGCAGTGCAGGTACATACCTATATGAGTAATGTTGACCACATGCGTGGGGTCGTTATCGTCATTGAAGCATTGGACCCAAATGGATGTGGATATGGTATTCGGCCCTCGATTAGGATAGCGGTGCACTGATAACCTAGATGTAGAAGGCAAATATGTAGTGGTGTTGCCCTTCTCCTTTTCGGACCTGTCACGAAACAAGTACCGACCAGCACTGGTGTTGGCGAACGCCGGACGCGTGGACTGGATCGCCTGCCAGATCACCAGCAATCCCTATGCTGACCCTCGTGCCCTGGCACTAACTGAACAGGACTTCGACAGCGGCAATCTCGCACACACCAGCTATGCGCGCCCCGGCAAACTCTTCACGGCGCACGAGGACTTGATCGACCATTCTGTGGGCACGGTGAAACCAGATTTTCTCAAACGGGCGCGGCAAGCGGTTGTCCAGATCATCCGAGGGGAAGCATGATTCAGGAACTGGATACCGTCATTCTGGTGAAAAACCATCCCGATCAGGGCTTGGTGAAAGGGGATATGGGGACCGTAGTCATGGTGCACGACGCAGGTATCAGATTTTCCTTGAGCAGGCGGCGGAGGATGACCACCCGGCGGCTTTGTTACCATCCGGCGAGTTGGAGGGTGTCTTCGCGGCCTTCCCAGCCTTGCCCGGCATTCGCCCAGTCGCGTCGGGTAAATACGCGCTGCAACAGGCGTTTGACGCGAGGCGATTGACGCAATTTGAAGATATAAGGTGCCTAATACATCACGCTTCTTCGGGGCATTGGGGCTGTTGTAGATCAGGGGGCATTCCTCTACCCAGTCTTCGAATCGGCCACTCACCTGCAAAAACTCTGCAAAATAGACCAGTTGCCCAAAGGGTGTGGCAGACGATTCCTTGTCCCAGGACACCTGAATGCGACCACCCAGCGTGTCCACGATCAGGGTCTTTATGGCCGCAGGAATGGCCTTCTGCATCCGGATTTTGTCGTCACCCATCAGGTGAGTCTCCTTCTCAAGGGAAAGCCCAATCCTATCAAAGGAGTCCTCTGCAATCAGCAGAGATAACTGCCGAATTTAGGATGATAGCTTCCGCCCTCATCCAGTTGGCAGGTGATCTTGCGATGGTGGTATTCCCGTATCCGCTCAATTAGGGAATTTGGTAATCACCGCTCACAGATATGTTCTCAGCCCGGGCGGGGTATGACTTTCCAAAGAAGTGCAATAGCGTAAGGTTTCAAGACGAAACTCGTCGTGGCGTTTTCACTCCGCGTAGTGGGTATCTGGTTGGCGGCAACCGTCATCTGTGCGGGTGCGTAACGCTCGCGATAATGGAATGCTCCGCCCAGGAGCTTGCCCATATCCAGGGTGCGTGGCCGTGAAGAGAGATTTATCAACACGGCGCGTTGGCCTCTTGGCGATTGAAAAACTGCGCCGATCAGGGTGGGATAAGCGGGCATTTTCCCCAAACGAACGAAGGGTACGGGATGGGCCATCGGTTCGGGAGCGAAGCTTAATGTCTGCAGAGAGATGGCTTCTTTTGCCGCCCGATAAAGAAGGCTTAATGTATAACCACTGGCGCTGCGTTGGTATGGCGGTGCGCTCTGTAGTACGGAAAACATCGGGGAACCGATCAAGGCATGGACTAATGCCATCTGGACATGAGGGGTTTGGGCGAGGAGCAACCCCAGCGTGGCATTATAGAGTCCGTGCACCCAGAGGGCATCAATAGCGTCTGGATGGGGATGGCCGTCCAGACGCAAGGGGCCGAGGTTGTATTCGGTAACCCATATCGGTAACTGCACCAGGGAAGCAGGCAATTCGTATCGCGATTCATCCAAGCCGCGCACCGCTTGGAAAGGCAGGCCGAGCAGCAGGGGTATCGCCGATGTGTCGAGACGGCCTTGGAGCATGGCGCGAGGAATAAGCCGGGCCGGTGACGCATAGTCATGCATGGTTATGGCCTGCACCCCCGCCAGGTGGCCGAGACCGGTGTTCCACTGAGCGGCCCGTGGAGCGGGCCGCTGCCCGGGAACATGCCAAAAACCCACGGCGGCGATGCGCGCCCTGGGGAAGGCATGATGAATAGCCGTAGCCCAGCGCCATGCACGGTGGGCATACGATTGTGGGGTCGGAAAATGTGCTTTGTAACCCGCTTTGGAGAGATAAAATTCGTTACCTAATTCCACGTAACGTACCGGCAGACCTAAATTCCGGGCTTGATGCAGCATGGACAACTGATCGGAAAGTTTGGAGGTAAGCAGATTGAGATCAAAGACGGGGGACGCCCCGGTCGCGTTCACGATGGTCTTGAAACGGGAGAGCGTATAGGGAACGTGGGTGCGATGCTTTGTCCAGCGCAAACGACTCGGAAGATCATGCCGAATGAACCAGCCGGTACGCCAATTCCAGTAATTGGCCAACGTACCGCCCGGATAACGAAGCACCATGGGATGCAAAGCGGCTGCAGCGCGTAACAGGGTGGGATTATCTAACCGGGCGGCATGGATTGCGAACCAGAAATCCAGGTTGAAACCATAAAACCCCGGCGAAAGCCCCTTGGGAAGGCCCGTTAGCGCGACGCGGATGGCTCCAGGGCCAGGGTCCGCATATATGATGGGAGATTGACCGACCAGTGCAATCGCCATGCAAATGGCCACACGGGATGGCAGCCCTGCAGAAAATACGGATCTGGCAAAATTGGACATGACGACTCTCCCTGGCCGACTTATGTCGGGCTTTACGCAGGCACTCCGCCGAGAATCCGGCTGACGGCGCACAAACCAACCAGTTTGTTGAATAATCGCGGCGAAGTGTGCCTAATTTTCCGCTTGTTTTGAGCGGGCTTGCTCGGATTCGTTTGCCAACTCCTTCCGGATCAGATTTGCTAATTCCTGTTCCGCTGCCGCTAGATATTCGTCTGGCGACATGCTGTTCGCGCCATGCCCTGTCAGCAGACGATGCATGCCTTCCATGAACTGACGGTGCCCTTCGATGACGGGATGGTCGTTCCATCCCCGCGATTGGACATAGGCCACCAAAGGGCAGTCCGACAACCTGGAGGATAAAACCAATGCCAAGTCTTGCTGCATCATACACTCCATCAGGGGGCGACGGCGCACATGGGCGGCATAGGCCCCCAGCAGGGTATGGGGAAAATTGGGATCCGGCAGTGGCTCTGGTCGCCAGTCGCGCAACCAGGTCGCCAGCGCGCGCGCCGACATGGGCCGGGCGATGGCGTAACCCTGTACCAGATCCACACCCAGGGCCGCCATGGCATCCAGGATCTCTTCCGTTTCCACCCCCTCCACCACCAGACGCACGCGCAGCCCCTGGGCGAGGGAACGGATGCTCTGCACGAATGCCAGGTTTTCCGGAACTTCCGGCAGGTCACGGATGAAATCCTGATCCAGTTTGATTTCATCAATGGGCAGATGCTTCAGGCGCAGCAACGAGGAATAGGCTGACCCCACATCGTCCAGGGCGATTTTGGCACCAGTTGCCTTGAGGTCGGTCAGTTTTAGCTGCGCCGTCGCGAGGCTCAGAAAATCGCCAGTTTCCAGAAGCTCCATGGTGATGCGCTGGGGATCGATGGGCGACGTGGCCACAGTTTCCGTAAAACAGGAAGCGCAATCGTGACCCACCATGAAATCGGGATCTACGTTGAACGACAGATCCAGAGGAAACCCTTCCTGATCCAGACGCTCCAATAGCTGCAATCCTTGGGCGAGCATGATCCGGCTTAACTCCCGTCGCTCCTCCACAGTCAGCAGCGGGAGGAATTGGTCCGGGGGCAAGATCTGCCCGTTTTCCACGATCCGGGCCAACGCTTCGACGGCGACGATCCGCCTTTTCTGCAGGGAGAGCACCGGCTGGAACCAGGCGATGGCCTGTTCCGCCAACCGAAAGCGGGGTCTCCCGGCCATGTCCGTCGCGGCATGACATCGCCAACAGCCCCAAAAGCGCTTCCGCCTGGATTTCTCCCCCTTGACGACGTACATGGCTTGATCGGCATGGCGCAACAGTTCATCACCTTCGCCTTCATCAAAAGGGTAAACTGTCACACCGACGCTGCCCTTGACCTCGATGGCGGTCCCGTCGGAAAGCACGAAGGGCGTAAAAACCGCTGTCCCGATGCGCTGCATAGTGGTCTCCAGAACATCCAGACTCTGCACATCCTCCAGGAGGAAGGCGAACTCATCCCCGCCAAGCCGCGCGGTCAGATCGTTGGCGCGCAGACCAGCCCGCAATCGCTGTCCCACCTCTTGCAGCAGCGCATCTCCCACGGAATGTCCATAGCGGTCATTCACCGGTTTGAAATCATCCAGATCCAGTAGGCCGACCACCAGCAGCCGATCGTGGCGCCGCGACCGGTTGAGCGCCGGTTCCAAATGCTCCGAGAAGGCCTTGCGGTTCGGCAATCCGGTGAGGGGATCGCTTTGCGCCTCTCTTTTGAGTTCCATCAACATATCGCCCAGATGGGCGAACGCTCCGAAGGGCGACAGGTCGATCCGGGCGAAGTAATCGGATTGGTCCGCATAAACCACGCCGACACCACGCACTTCATCTCCCATGCCAAATGGGAAAATCCCCACGGACGCCGCAGGGGATTGCCCTTGGCACCAGTCCGGAGCATTGGCGGCATGGGGATCCACTGCCACGGGCCGCCCGCTGCGGATGGCCTGCCGGAGCGGGTCCTGTTCCGTCAGGACGATGCGATGCGGCACCAATCGCTGCTTCCCGGCCACATGCGCGGGGACGATCTCCACAGCGGCCGCAGGAACGACCGCAAACCATACCGCGCGTAATGACGGGGAAACGGCGACCAGCCGGTCGCAAACCTGCGCAAAAACCTCTTCCGGTGTTCCCACGCTGGTCATATGGGACGTGGTGTCCAGTAATACCCGGGCCACGGCCATCTGCTCATTTTCCTCCGCATGCCGGGCCTTTTCATAGGCGGCAAGCTGGACCGCCATGTCATAGAGCACCCGCTTGATGAGCGCTTGGCGCAGCATCCTCCGGTCTGCCGGTGATAAAGCCGGAAGACCATCCATTTGCGTCTCCAGATGCTCGATGTACAGGCGATAAGCGCCCACCACCCAGATAGGAGATACGCCCCACTGATGATGAGTGGCGCCGATATGTTCGAGTTCGCTTTCGCGCTTCCCATCCATGGGAGAAAGCAGCATGCGCCGGTAATGCTCCGCCTGTTTCCCCGTCAGATGGCGCAGATGCTGCTCGTCGAAGTCACGGAAAACCGCGGCGGTTTCCGGGTGAGAGAGCAGGAAAGCGTAAAACCGTTGTGCCAATACATCCGCTGATCCGGCCAAAGTATCCGCATGAGTATGCACCAAGGCGAGTTCTTCGGGGCGGATATCGAGAAACCGCTTCCAAGCACATGTATGGCTCATAGGATACCGTTGATGGGGTCACCCTTGATCGCAAAGCCCACTATACGGATTCCTTTTTTTCGTTGTGAAGCATCCATACCGTTCATTGATCTCCTGCCCTGGAATGTCGGAATGCCCGGAATGTCATCCGTCGGTGCGAGTATAACCCGGTTTTGCTCCCTTGTGACTGTTCAGCCTGAGACCCAAGGCTGCGGCACATTCACTCCGGTCGCGGTAGAGACAGCAGTTACCTACTACCCCCGCACAGATCCGTACGAGCGGAATTACCGCATATGGCTCCTACCTCAGGTTATGGCGCGAACCTTTGCGATGAGTGGGGATGAACCAGTTTTACTGGAGGATCGTCAGTCATTGGGTAGCAAACCAACCCAGCCGATTCTGGCTACAGCTGTGTGTGAATCCCAGAAAGTCGAAGGTCTCCGGCTTACTCAGCCCTCGCTCCTTCCGCTGAGCCGCAGCAAATCGCCCGAAGAGAAGGCAACATGCTTGACACTTTTTCGGCAAAATACCGGTCTTCTGCCAGTGGTCGTTGAGGCCCTTGCCGTCGGGGTCCACGATCATCGTGGCGATGTTCATGACGTCCTTGACCTCGAAAGGCGTGCCAATGCGCACTTCTTCCAGCGGGTTGAAGTGACAGCATTGCGCTTTCTGGTGGCCGATGTCTTCATCCCCATCCAAACCGAAACCCGGATTGAACTTCAGGACGCGCTGGCCGATGGCTCGCCGCCAGCCCGCCGTCAATAGATAGTTCTCACCCTTGATGTCGTGGACCACCACGGATTTTCGCCAGCCGCCCAGCAGGGTGGGCAATACCAGCCCGACGCCCTTACCGGAACGGGTCGGCGCGAAGGCGATAATGTGCTCGGCTCCTGCATGCTGCAGGTAGCGCAGGTGGCCCTTGTCATCGGGATAGCCGCCGACGTAACAGATCCGGCGGGATGGGCTGCGGGGTTTGGCTTTCGGGTCCGGCAACAGCGCCATTTGCGCAACCTCTTTGGCCGTCGCCCAGTGCGCCGACCCGTGCAGATCCGTCTCGAACATGGATCGCTGCTTTCAGGGGCACGTAACCCGGAAAGAAGTTCGCCGTGTATTTGCCGATGAACAGGCGCACGGCGAGGGTGGAAAACAGGAAGCTGCCGAACAGGCCGGCCATGACCGTGAGGGTCAGGGCGATGTTCGCGGCATTGCGGGCGTCCCGCTGCGCCTTGTAGTCCAGGATGTTCTGATCTGGTGTGTGCATAAAAGGATAACCCTGCGGGGCGCAACCCCAATAACGGATAGACGTTATCGGGGTATAGCGGTTGCTTCAGGTGGGTGTGTCAGGCACCCATGGAAGCCAGGCACGCCAGAGACATGCTTTTGGCGGTGGCCATAATGACACTTGCCTGTTTGTCGCCCGCACGCGCCTGCTCAAGGATGCTCGCGCGATACGCATGGTCGCTGAAAAACCGTACTGCACATCGATTCCAAGGGTTGAGGTGTTCCATTCTACTATCCTCGTGTTGGTTGAACGTGAGAGGAATAGCATACGTGGTAACGGGATAGGTGACGGTCAAACCTTGACGACAGCCTGGGCACCCAGCCCAGCTTAAGTACATCATTATTTTAATCCACGCCATTCTGCCCTCAAGAGCGGTGACCGCAGGCTGAGGGCGAGGAGAATGTCAAAAGGTTACGGTTGACATCAATAAAGTATTATTGCTAGCTTAAAAAGAATGCAGGTTTATGTGTATTCAGTGTCAGGTATTCATGATGCAGTAAATTCTGTCATTGAGTTAATGGGGAGTGATATTACGTAGGAATAGGAGTGCCCATGGCGGTTATCACCGGCATCAGTTTTGGCTACACCCCTACCAACACCGGGAATGCTGCTCCAGCCTACCACGGTGTCTGATCAGCCACCCATAGCTGCGGGATCGCTACAGGGGTCCGTAAATCATAGGGAGAGTAACCCATATGAAACGCATTGCACGCAATTTGTTGTCAGGACATGGTGTTTTTAGTTTCGGCAGCACCTTGGCCTTAGCCGATATGGGATCGCCCGCGGGCCTGCTCGACAGCCCGCCAGCACAGCGACCCAATCTGGACAGGGCACCCCTACCTCGATGATGCCAACGCAGTCGACTCAGGGTCCTCACGTTGTTCACAAGGGGTTGCATCACTTTGCATCGGCCATTGTGGCCGCTCGTCCAATCGACAAGCAGGTGTGTGAGGTGATGTCGGCGGAAAAAACGACTGTCACCCAAATTAGATGTTCGTAAATACGGAACGAAAATAATGCACGTTTTAATTCAGAATTATTTCACGCCAGTGAAGTAAGAAATGCTGTTGAAAAAAGGCGCAAACAGATCCGGCGTTCGCTCAACTTACGGAAACAATCATGAAGGCCATGGGCTAGCTGTTGATTTTAAAAAACACGTTTGGCGGTAACCGCATACTGCCCGCCACCGCGTGGGTTTTTTTGGGGCTGGCGAGCGTGACCGTACCCGCAGCTTCCACCACGCCCCAGTTCGAGGTGAACGCGCAACATTTGGCGTTCACCCCGGATAAGATCGGCAGTTTTGATACCTTCATCGGTCAGCGCATAATTGCTCCACCATCAGTAGATGGAGGGACCCTGTTGGTGACAACGGGGAAGGCGGGACACCGCCAGAAAGGGCAGGTGCTGCGCATTGATGCGCGGACAGGCGCCATTTTATGGCGGACCGCTTTGGGCAACATCACCATGACGCAAGCGATCGTGGCGGGTCATCACATAATAGTTGGGCTCGGCGGGAAGCGTATGTTCGCGGTCAATGCGGGCTACTCCTGCCGTTCCCGATTTCCCCACGCCATCGCGGCACTCCAGGCGGCTACCGGCAAGATGGTCTGGGAATATGCCACACACTGTCAGGATATGCCGACGCCTGCCTATGCGCACCATGAAATTCTAACACCTACCGGAGGCAGGCGTTTCATCGCCTTGGACGCCCGCACGGGGAAGTTGCTTTGGCAGATACCCCTCGGTGGATGGTCGGCGATGTCTTCCCCTGCCAGAGTTGGCTCGAATCTTTATTTCGGAACGGACAATCTCTTCACGCACCGCAATGATTTCTATGATATCGACTGGCGAACCCGCAAAATTCGTTGGTCGCGGAATTTCGCGCATACCGTCAATCTTGCAGAAGCCTCCCCAGTGGTGTGTGGGAACGCCGTGTTTACGGCGTTCATGCGTAAGGATTCCTATGACCTGTGGGACATTCTGGTACATCTCTGGAAGCACACCCCGATGCGTGACTTTACCTTCGAGGTGGTGAGCCTGGACGCGGTGACTGGGAGGTTGCTCCACCGAAAAAGTATCTATACCCGTCACCTACCACCGTGCGCATGGGTTCATGAGCGTATCATCGGCAGCGAAATATATTGGAAGAATTGGGTAGTGGCGGCGCTACGGAAAATCGGCCACGCCATCCATATACCGTCCCTGTTTTCCAGTATGCACAAGTCCGATCCGACGCATCCGGGAATCTATGATCCCCCCCTCACCGCGTGGCATCATATCATTTATGTCGAGCCGCGCTTGACCAAGCGTCTGTATGCGTTGGATGCGCGTACCGAAAGAATTCTCTGGACCTTCCGGACCGGGGCGGATATCAGCAATCCCAACATATACCATGGGACCCTCTATACGGTGAATGCCCAGGGAATGTTGTATGTGTTGGATGCGCGAACCGGTAAACTGATACATACTGAAAGACTTGCGACTGGTACGGTTGGACCATCCGATGGGCTGCTCAGCCCGCAGGCCTTTGTCGTTGGGGGTACCTCCGGGAACTTGGTCTCTCTGCCTATTGGGCACATGAATATGGTCGATGGCATCGACAAAAGTATCCATTGAAGTAAGTGGGTATAACGGACGGGGGGTAACGGGATAGGCTATCGCCACCCCATCAGCGCGGCATATGCCTGCGCCCGATCTTCACCGTACTGTGCTCACGCAAAAACACCAGTTGGTTCGCCCGCTGGCGTAGCCGTTCCGCTTTCACGGCTTCCCGTTTGATCCGGCGCTTTTCCAGGTCATCAAGGAAGAGATCGTAAGGTATGTAACGAGGGTGCCGTTGATTTTGAAGGGCAGCCGCATGGCCTCGCACAGGTTGCGCAGTAAATGAACCTGATCACGCAGACCACCCCCGGCGGCCCAAAGTCGTCGCCGTCCCAGGCACCGTCGGGCAGCGCGGTCCCCGCCCCGCCGATCAGCCTATCGGCGGGGATGTTCACCGCGTCCCCCTGAATATCCAGTCCGGATAAGTCAAGATCCCCCATGTAATTACTGAGCATGGACTCCAGAAAATCCAGCAGTCCCCTATAGTTTTCAATTCCATCCAAGGCCTCTCAGCGTATCAAGCATCCTAGCAACCCTCTCTCCACCCCACCTCTTCATGATATAACATCAAAAAGCACTGGAATCCAAACTCTGGGCCA
>NZ_DAHVHY010000034.1 GCF_027322205.1 Acidithiobacillus sp. | reverse complement strand
GGCAGCCGTGTCGCTGCCGCAGCGGGCTCCGCTCAATGGGCTGGTGGGCAGCTATAACCAGGCGCTCAGTAATCTCTATCAGCAGATCGCTGATGCCAATGGCCATCCCGAGTGGGCGGGGCAAATTCAGCAGACCTTTGCCCAGGCCTGGATCAACAAAGCACCCGCGGGATACTGGTACCAGTCGCCCAGTGGTCAGTGGCAGCAGAAATAGTCACCATTTTGCAGAATATTTTGGTTTTTGACATCGAGACAGTGCCCGACGTTGCCGGCGGGCGGCGGGTGCACGACATTGCGTTGGGGGATGACGCGGGCGTGGCGGAATTGCTGCAGCACCAGCGCCGCATCGAAACCCAGGGCGCGACGGAGTTTCTGCGCCCTTATTTGCATCGGGTCGTTGCTATCTCTGCCCTCTGGTGGCAGGGCGAGCAGGTCAAGCTCAACAGTTTCGGCAAGGCGGACGATGACGAAGCCACTCTCGTCGCTGCCTTCTTTCAGTTCATCCAGCGCCATGCCCCGCAACTGGTTTCCTGGAATGGCGCAGCCTTTGACCTCCCGGTACTGCATTACCGCGCCCTGCTTCACGGTATCCCTGCGACCCGCTACTGGGAGCAGGGACAGGCCGATCAGAGTTACCGCTGGAATAATTACACCAGCCGTTACCACGAGCGCCATCTCGACCTCATGGATATCCTCTCTGCCTATCAGATGCGCAATGTCGCCCGCCTTCAGGACGTGGCGTTGTTGTTGGGACTGCCTGGCAAGCTGGGGATGAGCGGCGCCGAGGTCTGGACCCATTATCAGGCCGGGGAACTGGCGGGCATTCGCCACTACTGCGAAGTCGATGTGCTGAACACAGCCCTGGTCCATCTGCGTTTTGAACTGACCCGCGGGCATCTCGACAAATCGGCTTATGATGTCTGCCAGACGCAATTGCGGTCTTACTTACAAAGCCGGGACGAGGCCCACGTCCAGGAATTTCTCACCCTGTGGCCAGAGAATCTGCATGTCGCGTCCCAAACCCATTCATAACGCTCAGCCTGAACAGGTGTTTATCGAAAGCCTGGATGCCGAAGGACGCGGGATTGCCCGTGTGGAGGGCAAGGTGCTTTTTGTCGATGGGGCGCTGCCCGGCGAGCGGGTCTGGGCACGGCGTACCCAGAACCACAAGAGCTTTGATCGTGCCGAGTTGCTACAGGTGGTCAAGGCATCCTCCCTGCGGGTGTCGCCGCCTTGTCCGCACTTTGGCATCTGCGGGGGCTGCAGCCTGCAGTATCTGGAGTCAGCGGCGCAGGTGGCTATCAAGCAAAGACAACTGGAAGATAATCTCTGGCGCATCGGCAAGGTCCGCCCCGGACGCGTCCTGCCCCCCATTCATGGCCCGAGCCTGGGCTATCGCAGCAAGGCGCGACTCTCGGTGCGGACGCCAAAAACCCGGGGCGCACTGGTCGGTTTCCGCGAACGCAACAGCAGTTATGTCGTGGATATGGGGCAATGTCTGACCCTTGACCCGCGCATCGGGCAACGCATCCTGCCCCTGCGGGCGCTGATCGGGCAGATGCAATCGCCCCAGGATTTTCCGCAGATTGAAGTGGCCGCCACGCCGGATGCGGTCGCTCTGGTGTTTCGCCACATGCGGCCGCTGGCGGAAAGCGATCTGCAGCATTTGCGTGCTTTTGGTGTGCAACACGACCTGCAGATATGGTTGCAGCCGCGCGGGCCGGAGACCCTGCATTCTTTATGGCCGGAGCAGCCGGAACCCCTGCATTACGACTTGCCGGATTATCAGTTGCGCCTGCGTTTTGATCCGCTGGTCTTCACTCAGGTCAACCAGGCGGTGAATCAGGTGATGGTGCGTCGCGCCATGGCGCTGCTGCAGCCGCAACCGGGGGAGCTGATTCTGGATATGTTCTGCGGACTCGGAAATTTTACCCTGCCTATTGCCCGATTGGGAGCGCAGGTGCTTGGCATTGAAGGGGACGCCCGGTTGGTCGCGCTGGCCACCGAGAATGCCGTTGCCAATGGCCTGGCGGATAAAGCCCGATATGCCGTAGCCGATCTCACTCAGGCGCAGATGGAAGATTTTGCTCCGGTGGGCGCCATCGACAAAATGCTCATCGACCCGCCCCGCAGTGGCGCTATTGAAGTACTGCGCAGTCTGACCCCCGGCGTCCGCCGCTTGGTGTATGTCTCCTGCAATCCGGCGACCCTGGCCCGTGATGCGGCGTATCTGGTACACGAACGCGGCTATCATCTGCAAGCTGCCGGTGTTGTCAACATGTTTCCCCATACCGCCCATGTCGAATCCATCGCCCTCTTGGAGCGCTGAAATGCCCCCGCGCTGGCTCTGGGTGGATGTCTCCACCCAGCGGTTGCGCGAGATGAACGACGCTGAGCCGCGCTCGGAGTATGTCATATCCACGGCTCGTAACGGACTCGGTGAACAGCGTGACAGCGGTTGTACGCCGCGCGGCTGGCATGTAGTGCGCGCGCGCATCGGTGAAGGCCTGCCCACGACGGCAATCCTGCGCGGCCGGCGCTGGACCGGTGTCTGTTACAGCGCGGAGTGGGTGGCAGGCCAGCCGCGGCAAGACTGGATTCTCGGTCGCATTCTCTGGCTCGCCGGCAGCGAAAGTGGTTTTAATCGTGGTGGCCTTCAGGATACCTTCCGCCGTTACATCTATATTCACGGCACTGCCGATGTGGATCGTCTCGGCCAGCCGGTATCGGCAGGCTGTGTGCGGATGGCGCCGGATGCGGTGTGCATGCTCTTTGCCGCGTGTCCGGTAAACACCCCTGTTTTTATTGGCCTGCAGCCACCGCTGCGTTCCCCCGCCAGGAGGTACTGAATGGCCTGGATCCGCTTGCCCCGTTTTCGTCGCGCCGTAAACGTATTCAACCCCAAGCTGTTCGAGAGTCTTTCGCTCGCGGCCTTTCTGGCGTGGGTCGGTCTGGGGTCCGATGCACTGTCTTCCTCCGCCTACGGTCCACCGGAAATCTACTATGCCCTGAAGGGGCATGAATATCTGGCCGTTTTCCTGGCCATCG
This sequence comes from Acidithiobacillus sp., assembly GCF_027322205.1. Classification (GTDB taxonomy): domain Bacteria; phylum Pseudomonadota; class Gammaproteobacteria; order Acidithiobacillales; family Acidithiobacillaceae; genus Acidithiobacillus. Next base: position 19,141 of record NZ_DAHVHY010000034.1, on the reverse strand, counting down.
GCATCCCGATCTCGGTGTTTATCATCTCGGCAGGTTACAAACAGGTCATCGCTCTTTTCCCTGACGGCGGAGGTGGTTATCACACCGCATCTACCCTGTTAGGGCCGATCGCGGGCCTGGTGAGTGGTGCCGCTTTGATCGTTGATTACATTTTAACGGCTGCGATCTCGGTGGCATCGGGTACCGAGGCGCTGCTCAGCACCATGCCTGCCTCCTGGTACAGTGAGCGCATTCTCTTTGATGTCGCGGTGTTGCTGTTCCTGATCTTTATCAACTTGCGCGGCATGAAAGAGTCCATCAAGATTTTGTTGCCGATCTTTATGGCTTTTGTCCTCACGCATATCGTCGTGCTGGGTTGGGGACTGCTGAGCCATGTGGGAGATGTACCAGCTATCGCTCACAAGACAATCGTTGGTGTTCAGCATGATAGTATGCAGTACGGCTGGATCTTTATTGCGGCGCTGATAATGCGGGCGTTTAGCCTGGGTGGTGGTACCTATACGGGTTTGGAAGCAGTTGCCAATGGTGTGCATATCATGCGCGAACCGCGGGTGCAGACGGGCCAGCGGACCATGACGCTGCTGGCGACGTCCCTGTCCCTGGTCGCGGGTAGTCTGATCTTTCTGTATCTGATGTACCATGTGCATGGCCTGCAAGGGCAAACGCTGAATGCCGTGCTCTATGGCGCGATTACCCAGGGATGGACCGTAGGTGGTATACATTTCGGGCCGACGGCGACACTGCTTACCCTGATTACCGAGGGCTTGCTCCTCTTTATTGCCGCCAACACGGGTATTATCACTGCCCCTATCGTCATGGCGAATATGGCTGTAGATCGTTGGTTGCCAGAGCGTTTTTCTTACCTGTCGGATCGTTTCGTGTCACGTAACGGCGTCTTACTCATTGGGGTCGCGGCCATTGCCATCCTTCTCGCGACGGGCGGACATGTCAGCATTCTGGTGGTTCTGTACAGCATCAATGTATTCATCACCTTTACCCTGACCATGGCGGGATTGAGCCGGCACTGGTTTGCCCAGCGGCATCAGGAGCCACGCTGGCGAGGCCGGCTTGCCACCAGTGTCCTGGGCTTTATGGTCACGGCATCTATTCTCGCCATCACCATTTTCGAAAAATTTGATGCCGGCGGCTGGTTTACCCTGCTGGTCACCGCGATTGTGGTGGGGCTTGGTTACCTGATCTATCGCCATTACAAAAGCATCAGCAAAATAACCGCCGAATTAGATGAGACCATGCTGGATGTGGTACCTGAGCACCTGGAGTCCGGCCCCAACCTGCCTCTGGATCCGCGCGGTGCCACCGCCGTATTTTTTGTCAGTCGTTTTGACGGCTTGGGACTGCATACCTTGCTGACGGCGCACCGCATGGTCGGTGGCTTCGTCAAGAACTATGTTTTCCTGCTGGCAGGTATTGTGGGTCAGGGTGAGTTCAAAGGTATCAAGGCGTTAGAGGATCTCAAGGTGTATGTGGAGACCGAGGCCAACCAGTATATGGCCTTTTGCCGCAACGAGGGGATGGCGGCGACCTGGTTCGCTACCTACTCCACCGACCGTATTCTGGCAATGGAGGAGTTGGCCAATGTCGCCATCCGCTATTTCCCGCAGAGTATCTTCTTTGCCGGGCGGGTCATTGATGCTCCTGTGCAAGGACCCTTCCACGGACTGCTGCATGATGAAGTCAGCTTTATCGTGCAGGATCGCCTGCAGCATGATGGTTTCAGCATGATGATTGTGCCCGTACATGTGCATGGTATTCCCAGCCAGCCGCCGAGCATCGCGCTGCCTATTTCCATGTCGCCGGATATGGAGTTGGTGCAGAATGAAGAAGTGGACAAGGAAGAAGCCAAGGCCCGTGCCGCAGCCAAGGCGCAGGCCCGTGCGCAGGAGTCCGCCCCTCATGCCGGTACAGTCTGAGCGGCATCGCCCCGCACGGGGTCCGCTGATGGTCGATATTGCCGGGCTGCAGCCCACGGCGGCTGAATGCGCAATGCTCCGCCAGTCGGCAGTGGGTGGCATCATCCTGTTTGCCCGCAACTGCGTCGATGCCGAACAGGTGCGCGCCCTGTGCGGCGAATTGCATGCGCTGCGTTCCCCTCCGCTCCTTATCGGTATTGATCAGGAAGGGGGGCGGATACAGCGTTTGCGTGTCGGGGTGACGCGCTTCCCCCCCATGGCGACTCTGGGTCGTCTGGCGGATCGTGATGGACTGGAAAAGGCGCAGGCGGCAGCACGGGATTGGGGGCTTCTACTCGGTGCGGAACTCCGGGCGCTCGGCCTCGATATGGACTTTACCCCCTGTGTAGATTTGAATCGCGGCGTTTCTGCGGTGATCGGCGACCGCGCCATCCACCGTAATCCCGGGTGGGTGGGCGTTATCGCTGCTGCACTCTGGGAGGGTATGGCCGCGACCGGCTTGCAGGGGGTTGCCAAGCATTTTCCCGGCCACGGTGCGGTGGCCGCAGATTCCCATCTCGATTTACCGCTGGATGAGCGTCCGTTCAGCGCCATTCAGGAGGACCTCCAGCCTTTCGCTATCCTGATTGCCGCGGGGATTCCAGCGATTATGCCCGCGCATTGTCTCTATCCTCAGGTGGATACGGAACACCCTGCCGGTTTCTCATCGCGCTGGCTGCAGGACATCCTCCGCAAAGAGATGGGCTTCACCGGGGTGGTGGTCAGTGACGACCTCAGCATGGCGGGTGCGCAGGGTGTCGGCGATATGGCGGCACGGGTGGATGCGGCACTGGCAGCGGGCGCGGACTTGCTGCTGATTTGTAACGATCCGGAGGGGGCGAAAACGGCGATCTCGCATCTGCAATCCAAAGAGGCACTGCCGACGGGTGACCGCTTGGAGAAGCTTGTCGGCAACGCTGCAACATTACTACTGTCTCCCGCAGACCGAACGCGCTGTCTGCAGCAGATCGGGCAATTGCAGGCTCTGGCCACCGGATCCGTGGTCTGATGCACAGACCGAAATGTTAACCCCTTGTTTTTCCCGCGTCGCGTATTAGAATACGCCCTCACCTTTTACTCCTTGTTCGGGCGATGGGCGCCCGGACTCCGCAGTGAACCATAAGGAGCAACTTTTGCGTCATTATGAAATTGTGTTTCTGGTCCATCCTGACCAGAGTGAGCAGGTCCCCCAGATGATTGAGCGCTATCGCGGTATGATCGAGAGCGATGGCGGGCATTTTCATCGTCTGGAAGACTGGGGTCGCCGGCAACTGGCCTACCCCATCAAGAAGGCCCACAAGGCCCATTACGTCCTGATGAATGTGGAATGCACCGGGACCGCTTTGGCTGAGCTGGAAGATGCCTTCCGCTTCAATGATGCGGTATTGCGCCACCTGATTCTGGCTCGCGATGAAGCGGTCACCGCCCCTTCCTTTCTGGCTCGCGATGAGAGTGACCGTCGTGAGCGCAGTGAAGATACTGTCGAAGACGAAAGCGAACCGGACCACAGTGATAACGAAACCGTAGCGACGGCTTAAGGAAGGAGAATTCAAATGGCATTCAATCGAGACAGAGATCGGGATAGTGATGGCGACAAACGTGGCGGCGGCAGTAACTTTACCCGTCGCCGTAAGTTCTGCCGTTTCAAGGCGGAGGGCGTCAAAGAGATCGACTACAAGGATCTGAAAACTTTGCAGGCCTATGTGGGTGAGACGGGTAAAATCGTCCCCAGCCGAATTACCGGAACCAGCAATCTGTACCAGCGGCAGTTGACTACGGCGATCAAGCGCGCCCGTTTTCTGGCATTACTGCCTTACGTCGTGCGTTAAGGCACCGGCGTTCCAGTGGCGGCGCGGACAGAAGGCGGGGTCTTGCGCTGGCTTCTCAGCGGACGCTGGCAAGCCGGTATCAGTATTGCCGTGCTCTTTAGTACTGTGGGACTGGTCCCCTTTCTTGCCGGGCCGTTACTGCTCAATTGTGTCGCTTTGGTGGCGCTGGTTACCCTGCAGGCCGGACGCAAGGAGAGCTTCGAGGTTCTGCTGATTGCCGGGGTTGCCTCCGCACTGTTTACGCTGAACCCGTGGTATGGTGTCGCCTTTGCGCTGGTGGCCTGGCTGCCGGGACGGCTGTTGGGGGAGGGGCTGCAGTGGGACGTGCAGTGGGGCGGGGTAATCTGGGTGATTATCGGCTTGTCTCTCTTGACGCTGGCGCTCTCACTTTGGGTCATACCAGAAGGCGTGGGTCCCGCCTTCTGGCAAACGCAGATGGAACATTTGCTGGCGCCGGCGCGTAAAGAGTTAAGTGTGACGCAGCGTCAGATCTTGGGTGATATGATCCGCCTGATGCCAGGGATTCTCGCCGCAGGTATGGCGCTGCTCTGGACGCTGGCGGCGTTGCTGGCCAGCCGCTGGCGCGAACGTTTCCAGGGCGTCCTGGTGCCACAAAGGGTGTTTCGGGACTGGGTGCTGCCGGAGCGGCTGATCTGGTTGCTCGTCGCGACCTTGTTGGGCATCAGCCTGCTGCATGGCAATGTGCTATGGCCAGTACAAAACCTTGCCATTTTGGTCGGTGGGCTGTATCTGCTGCAAGGTCTGAGTTTTGTGCACCTGTGGTTTGCGTCAAGGGGCTGGCCCTTGTTTGCGCTGGCGGCTTTTTATATCGGACTGATCCTGCTTTCGCAGCTCTTGCTGGTGGTCGCCGTGCTGGGTATCGTGGATCGTGTTTTCCATTTGCGCCAACGGCTTGCCGGCTTGCGGTCCTGATGATGGCGGTTTTGCAAGGAATTTTTTGGAGGAATTGGAAATGAAAGTGATTTTGCTGGAACGTATCAACAAGTTGGGGCGTCTGGGTGATGTGGTCGAAGTGCGGCCGGGCTATGGGCGCAATTTTCTGATGCCGCAGGGAAAGGCCGTAGTGGCCAACCAGCGCAATCTGGAAGACTTTGCCGCGCGTAAAGCGGCTTTGGAGCGTGTCGAGTCAGAGCGTCTGCAGGCGGCTCAGCAGCGCGCTGCCACACTGGCAGAAGCTGTGGTCAAAATCGCTCTGCAGGCGGGTGAGGATGGCCGTTTGTTCGGCTCGGTGGGCTTGCATGATATCAGCGCAGCCTTGGCGGCTCTCGGTCATGAAGTGGCCCATTCGGAAATCCATCTGGCGGATGGCCCGATCAAGCGGATAGGTGAATTCCCAGCGCGGTTGCATCTGCACCCGGAAGTGGAGCTCGACGTGATGGTGTTCGTCGAGCGCGCCTGACCCAGGCACTGGCGGGGGCTGCGGAGTGTTCGAGTCGGCGGACTATGGCGGCGGGGTCAAGGCCCCGCCGCACTCCATTGAGGCGGAACAATCCGTCATCGGTGCCCTGCTGATTGATCCAGATACAGCGGATCAAGTGACCGAGGCGGTGACGGCCGAAGATTTTTATGAGCGCCGCCATCGCCAGATTTTTCTGGCCATCAGCGCCATGCTGGGTGCCGGGCGGGCGGTAGACGCCGTCACGGTCTCCGAGTGGTTGCAAGATCATGAGCAGCTTGCCGATGTGGGCGGGGTGCAGTATCTCCTCATGCTGGCCAACGAGACACCCTCGGCGGCCAATGTGCTTGCCTATGCGCGCATCGTGCGGGAGCGGGCTACCCTGCGCGATCTCATTCGGGTTGGTCGGGAAATTGCCGAGCTCGCCTATCGTCCGGAAGGACGGGAAGCTCAGTCGCTGTTGGACGAGGCGGAAAGCCGGGTCTTTCAGCTCGCCGAAGGGCAGCAGCGGGCCGGTGAAGGCTTCAAGCAACTCAAGGATGCACTTCCGGCGGTCATCGACCGGATCGAGGCCATCGCCCGCGAGAAAAAAGGCGTTACAGGTCTGTCCACAGGCTTTGCCGATCTGGACGAGAAAACCTCCGGCCTACATCCGGGACAGCTCATCATTGTCGCGGGTCGTCCGAGTATGGGTAAAACCTCTTTCGCCATGAATATAGCTGAGTATGTCGCCTGTAACGAAGGCAAGCCGGTGGCGGTTTTCAGCATGGAAATGCCGATAGACGAAATCGTCTTGCGGGCACTCTCGTCGCGGGGGCGGGTGGACCAGCACCGCCTGCGCAATGGCAGCCTGGGTAATGATGACTGGCCGCGTATCGCCCATGCCATCGGTGAACTTGGCAATGCGCCGTTGTTTGCGGATGACTCGGCGGCGCTGACGCCGACGGAGTTGCGCTCGCGGGCGCGGCGGCTGAAGCGGGAGCATGGTTTGGCGCTGATTGTGGTCGACTATCTGCAACTCATGCAGGTGCCGGGGCGGGGTGACAATCGGGTCGCTGAGATTTCCGAGATCAGCCGCTCGCTCAAGGCCTTGGCTAAAGAGTTGTCCATCCCGGTGATTGCCCTCTCGCAGCTCAATCGTAGTCTGGAAAACCGGACCGAAAAGCGTCCGCAGATGTCGGATCTGCGTGAATCCGGCGCTATTGAACAGGACGCCGATCTGATTCTGTTTCTTTACCGCGATGAGGTGTATTACAAGGACAAGGAAGAGGTGAAGGGCATTGCCGAGGTGATCATCGGCAAGCAGCGCAACGGACCCATCGGGACCGTGCGGATGAGCTTCTTCGGTGAATATACCCGCTTTGAGAATTATGCGCCGTCCGGGGATGGTTTCGGACATTAAGTTCTTACCCGAAGCGGATTTCTGTCAGGGGATTTTCCTGTACTTTGCGGTATCATGGTCACATGACTCGCCCTATTGTTGCCAATATTTCTGTTGCTGCTCTGCGCCATAATGTGTCTGTGGTACGCCAGCATGCGCCCCACGCGCAAATTATGGCGGCGATCAAAGCCAATGCCTATGGGCATGATGTCGCGCTCTGTGCCCCGGTGCTGGCAGAGGCAGGTGTCGATGCCTTTGCCGTGGCTTCTCTGGAAGAGGCGGAAACCCTGCATGATTTGCGTCTGGAGCGGCCGATTTGTCTGCTCGGAGGGCCTTTCGATGCGGAGGAGGTCGCTGTTGCGGCCGCGCGGAGCTATCTGCTCGTTATCCATGAACAGCGGCAGTTGCTCTGGCTGGCGACCCATGCCGCTGACGTGCCCCTGCGGCTATTTATTAAAGTAGATACGGGTATGCACCGCCTGGGCTTTGCACCCGACCGACTGTCGGCACTGTTTGCTGGGTTGCAAAGCCATCCCCGTTGGCGAGTGCTGGGGCTGATGAGTCATCTCGCCCGCTCCGATACGCCGGAAGACCCTTTCAACCGCCAGCAGGCGGGCGTCTTCGCCGAGGCCGTTGCGCACTTTGGTCATTGCACGGCAGGCCAACATACCCTGGCCAATTCGGGAGGGGTGCTGGCACTGCCTGTTACCCATCACCACTGGGTGCGCCCCGGGCTCATGCTGTACGGCCTTTCGCCTTTCGCCGGGCGCAATGGTGCCGAGATCGGTTTGCAACCGGTTCTGTCCTGGCGCAGTGCAGTGGTGGCCATCCGCGAACTCGCCCCCGGTGACTGGCTGGGCTATGGTGCCACCTGGCAGGCTCCTGCGTACTGTCGGGTAGGGGTCGTGGCGGCAGGCTACGGTGATGGTTATCCGCGTCACCTGGGTTCGGGTGCGCCGGTTACGGTGGCTGGACAGGCTACCCGGACTTTGGCACGAGTGAGTATGGATATGCTTTTTGTCGACTTGACGACCGTGCCGGCGGAAATCGGGGCTTCCGTCGTGCTCATGGGGGCTGGCGGGCCATCCCTCGAATCCCTGGCGACGAGACTCGATACGATCTCCTACGAGTTGAGCTGCCGTATGCAGATGCGTGTTCCGCGCCAGTCGGTCTCATGAGCCGCGACAAAACCCTCTTTGTCTGCCAGGAATGCGGCAGTACCAGCAACAAATGGCTGGGACGCTGCCCGGATTGTGGCGCCTGGAACAGCTTCGTCGAGCAGCGCGTGGAGAAGGCCGGGGCCAAATCCCAAACCACCTATGCCACGGCCAGTCCGCCGCAATTTCTGCATGCAGTACCGATCGCGGATGTGGGGCGCAGCACGACGGGTCTGGCGGAACTCGACCGGGTGCTGGGTGGCGGACAGGTGCAGGGAGCCGCTATTCTCCTGGGTGGGGAACCGGGCATTGGCAAATCCACCCTGCTGCTCCAGACTGCCCATCATTTGGCCCAAGCCAGTAAGGTGCTTTATGTCACCGGGGAGGAGTCCGCAGCGCAAGTCGCCTTACGCGCGCAGCGCTTGGGCCTGGGACAGAGCCCCGTACGGGTAGTCGCCGAAAACCATCTCGAAGCGATTGAAGGATTGCTCCAGACAGAACAACCGGCGCTGGTGCTGGTCGACTCCATTCAGACCGTCTATACCGACACGCTGCAATCGGCCCCGGGCTCGGTAGCGCAAGTGCGGGAGTGTGCGGCCCGCCTGGTGCGCTTTGCAAAGGCCACGGGCACCACGGTCTGGCTGGTCGGCCATGTGACCAAGGAAGGGGCCATCGCTGGTCCGCGCGTGCTGGAACACATGGTGGATACTGTCCTCTATTTTGAAGGGGAGGCGGGTAGCCCGTACCGGATTGTGCGCGCTATCAAGAATCGCTTTGGTGCCGCCAATGAACTAGGTGTTTTTCAGATGCATGAAGAGGGGTTAAGCGAGGTTGCTAACCCTTCACAGCTCTTCCTGTCGCAGCATGACCGACCCGTGGCAGGGAGCGTGGTGTTGGCGACGCAGGAGGGAACCCGCCCACTGCTGGTGGAAGTGCAGGCGCTGGTGACGCCGAGTCCGCTGGCTAACCCCCGCAGGGTCGCCATCGGCCTGGACCCTAACCGCCTCTCCCTCCTGCTGGCCATCCTGCATCGTCACGGTGGCAGCATGTTTTTTGATCAGGATGTTTTTGTGAATATCGCAGGTGGAATCAAAGTCAACGAACCCGCCGCCGATCTGGCGGTGGCCTTGGCCCTGCTCAGCAGTTTTCGCAATAAACCTTTGGAGGGTCGCCGGGTCGTTTTCGGCGAGCTGGGTCTGGCGGGAGAGGTGCGTCCGGTGGCGGCTACTGAAGCGCGGGTGCGGGAGGCGATCAAATTGGGGTTCAAGGGCGCGATTCTTCCGCGTGGCGACAAAATTTCGAGTACCGCTACTTTCAAGTTGCGTCCGGCTGCCCGTCTTGGCGATGCCATAACAGCGGCCTTCGACGGGGGATAAGCCCCTGTGCGTCCGCTGCAATGCATCTGTCGACCGGATAGCGTGTTGTAGCTTGCAATATCTGTTCGGAGCGGTTAGGGTGGCTAGAGAGTGTGCATAAGAAATCGCATAATTTACTGATATATGAAGCTATTCCTGAATTTTTTCCGATAGCCTGAGAGGAGAGTTATTATGCAACAGCCTGCCATTTACTCTGCTGCACAGAGTGTGTTTCATTCATCCAGGCGTGGATTTGTAGGGTACGCTCTGTTCGCTTTTGGCCTGTTTGGTCTGGGAACCAGTGTGGCCTTCGCGTCCGGCATGGAGATATCGGCGCCAGGATTGGTGCGCACCGCAATGACTGCGAGTGCCGTGGCCAGCCCTGCTGAGATAAAGAATTTTGCAGCCGCGGTTCAGGGGATCAAGCCACTCAACGAACAGGTCCACAGCGCCCTGAGTCAGAAAGATATCACTGCCACCAAGCGGGAAGAGTTGAAAAAATCCTACATGGCCAGGGTAAACAGTATCCTTGCCAGTAATCATCTGACGGCGGAGCAGTATTCCAGCATGCTCAAGCAAACGCAGGACGATCCAGCATTTGCCAGGCAGGTTGAAGGGGCCATGAAGTAAAGCCTCATCCACCCATGCCCAAACTCAGTTTGCCACGCCCCGGTTATTCTGCTCGCCGCCGTCATCTGATGCAAAAAATGCACGCCGCCGGTGTCGCAATTATACCCACCGCCATACCCAAGAGCCGTAACAGCGACGTGCAGTATCCGTTTCGCGGCGACAGTGACTTCTTGTACCTGACCGGCTTCGTGGAGCCTGAAGCCGTGCTGGTATTGATTCCAGGGCACGCTGATGGGGAGCAGATCCTGTTCTGTCGTCCGCGTGATCCGGAGCGGGAAACCTGGGAGGGGCGTCGTGCTGGGCTGGAGGGTGCTCTTGAGCAATGCCAGGTGGACCGTTGCCTCTCTATTCATGATCTGAATGATGTCCTTCCACAACTGCTCGAAAACCGAGAGTTATTGTTTTATCCCATGGGTCAGTCCACGGATTTCGACGCACGGGTAATGCACTGGCGTAATGTCGCCAAGAGCAAAATTCGCCAGGGTGTGCGCTACCCGCTCGAAGTGGTCGATGTTGCTGATCTGATCCATGAGATGCGGCTGTTTAAGGATTCTGACGAGATCGAAATCCTGCGGGCGGCGGTGGGTATCAGTGGCGCCGGTCACCGTCATGCCATGCGTCAGTGCCAGCCGGGTATGCTGGAGTACGAACTGGCCGCCGAGATCGAGCACGTTTTTCATCGCCTCGGGTCGCCCAGTGTGGCTTATCCGAGTATCGTCGGTGGCGGAGTCAACGGCTGTATTCTGCACTACACTGAAAATGATGCGGAACTGCGTGATGGCGATCTGGTACTGATCGACGCCGGTGCAGAGGTGGGTGCCTACGCTGGCGATATCACCCGGACCTTGCCGGTCAATGGCGTTTTCAGTCCCGCACAACGGGAAATTTATGAAGTCGTTCTGGCCAGTCAGGAAGCGGGGATAGCGGCCATACAGGTGGGGCGTTCCGTTGCCGATTATCATGACGAGGCCGTCAGGGTGCTGGTGGATGGCCTGTTGGATCTGAAAATACTTTCCGGAAAGCGTGATGTGGTCATTGAGCAGGGCAGTTATAAGGCCTTCTATATGCACCGGACAGGGCATTGGTTGGGCATGGATGTCCACGACGTCGGTTGTTATCGCAGTGCAGATCAGTCCTGGCGGAAACTGGCGGCGGGGATGGTGCTGACGGTAGAACCGGGCCTGTATTTATCCCCGGATAATCAATCAGTACCGGAGCGTTGGCGCGGTATCGGGATTCGTATTGAGGACGACGTGCTGGTGACCGCCAGCGGGCCGGATATCCTTTCAGGCGAAGTGCCCAAGCGCATAGCCGATGTGGAGGCAATGATGGCGGCCGGACCTGGCAGTGGGCGATAATCGTTGGTCAAGGTAGACCTTGTGTCGGTTCAGAGGCCGTTGGTCGATGGTGCCTGCGCGTGTATGAAACGCAATTTTGCCTGCTTCACCCCGAAGTCCATAGCGCGCTGAACGCTGCCCATAAGAATGTCGGCAGCCATGTGATAACGGGAATTCATGGTATCCCAGACAACACCGTGTATCACTCGCCCAGAACGTAACACGATGTCGATGCGTTCACCACAGCGGTTGCCTCCATCTTTCAGGAAAAATAAGTCCTGTGACAGAGCAACCTGGTTGGGTCGGTTGGCGCCGCAAGCAGCAATGTCTGGATTTCCACTGGTTTGGCCGGGAAGTGCGTTGTAAGCAGTCACTCGCCGAAGATAAAACATCTTATGCCGCATGAGTAGGGCGCCATCACTACGATCAGGTTGTGCAGACCCATCCCCGGAAGCTGGTTGTGTGTCCGTAGTGTTTTCCATCCGCCCATCCATCCACTGAAGGGTTTTTGCGCTTTTTGACAGGTTGTTGAGCAGCGGAGCCGGTAAGTCTGGTGAATTGCGCGCCAAAGCGTTGGGTAGTAAAAGTGCAAACAGAGCAATACTCAGCCCGGCAGATAATCGTTGTATCAAGTCTATCTCCTTATCTGAGTCGGCCTGTGGTGACCTACCCCAGCTTCAACGCGGCTGGCATTTTTCTAAAAATATGAAACGGAACAATATATTACAAGAAATGTGGAAAAAATCAAGGAGATAGTTTTATTGTATTGTAAACAGTAGGTTGGTTTACGTTGATGGGGGTGCTTGTTATGTATGGGAGAGTCGACCGAATGTCCGGTAATAGTGGACTAAACCGCGGCTTGGGGGTGTTTGCAGGTGCTCAATGTGCTAGATTGTGGCTACCATCGAAAAAGCGTGTCTAAAGACTGGCGTGTTGTTGTTTTTTTAGCTATGCTTTGTCTGCTCGTTATCCAACCCAACAAAGGAGACTGCTATGAGCAAGTTCACCACCGCCTTGAAAGTAACTGCGCTGATTTTGCCCTTGGGCTTAGCCGGTTGTGCGACCACCTCTGACCTCGGCAAGGTTGCTGCCAAGGCTGACGCCGCACAGTCCACCGCCAACGAGGCGTTGGCCAAGGCCAATGCCGCGCAGAGCACTGCGACAGACGCGCTGAGCAAGGCTAACGCTGCGCAGAGCACGGCTGATCAGGCGATGAGCACGGCCAACGCTGCCAATCAGAAGGCCGATGAAGCCAATGTGAAGGTAGAGCGGATGTTCAAGAAGGCGATGATGAAGTAATTCTCGCGCCGATTGTTTGTGATGGGGCCTCGTCGATGCTTCGGCGGGGTCCCTTCGCATTTGAGGGTCGGATAGGATCGGAGATGATTTCGCCGGTGTCCGATGTCGGGCGCCGTGTTCCCAATGCCACAAAAAATCGGCCAAGTTCGCACGGGTTTGGTAGGCATCACTCCCTATGCACACTCATTTGCCTAGATCGCCCCGCTTTTCAAGGTATTCATCACGCTTGATCTCGCCGCGCGCATAGCGCTCGTCCAGGAGTTTGAGGGCTGTGCCACTTTCGTCGTTGGCTAGGTCGCTCCTGCATCCATGGCGATGCCTGCATGCAAAGGCTCCACGGACCAGGAGTGCAACACCACCCACGATCCCCACGAGAACCAGCAGGCACAACAATCCCCAAAACAGTCCAAAAGCGCCCATCATACCGGCCCCCCAACCACCCATCATGCCCGGACCGGGATAGAAGTCTACCGCCGAGTCTGGCGCGGTGGCGGCGACCGTCTGTGCCAAAGCCGAAACAGGCGCCATCATTACCAGAAAGCCCGCCTTGGCGGCTATCCGGATTCCCTTTTTTTGCTGTGATTCATCCATGCTGCTCATTGAACGACCTCCTGCCGTGAAATGCCGGAATGACATTCCCTCGTGCAAGTATAGCTCGGTTGCGCCCTCATGGCTGTGGGGCACACCAGGTTCCCCGCTCCCGATACAAGCATGATTGACACCTTGTTGATTGCGCTCTCCATACCGCCGGAATCAATGCCTATCGTGTTCATGTAATTTCCTATCAGGGCATCCCAGACGTTATAACCGTACCATTCGGCAATCCTCATGCCATGAATGTGTGTATCCAGTTGTGACGGGAGCGACCGCGCATATTCGATGGATGAGTGATCACACCTCCCTGATTATTTTTGAAACATAGGCTTATACCGCCTCACCCAATCGGGGATCAACTCCGGCGCCATAGGCCGCGCTATGGCGTAACCCTGCAAACAGTGACATTGCATCTGGGTGAGCAGAGCGGCGTGCCCGGCTGTTTCCACCCCTTCCGCCACTACTTGCAGTCCCAGCAGGTGGGCGCTGGTCACCACCCCGGCCACGATCGCATGATCCCTGGGGTCGTGGAGGATGTTCCGGACGAAGCTCTGATCGATCTTGATGGTTTGCGCAGGTAACTTCTGCAAATAGGTCAGTGAGGCGTTCCCCGTGCCAAAATCGTCCAGCGCGATCCGCACCCCCAGCCGGTTGCAGGCCAACAGGGTTTCCCGTGCCCTGGCAAAATCCTGCAACGGTGCGGTTTCGGTGATCTCAATTTCTACCGCGGATGCCGGCAGATCAGCATGCGTATCCAAAGCGGTCTGCAGGTCGGAGAGAAAAGCCTGATCCAACAAATGATAAGCACTCACATTCACCGAAACGCGCAGGGGTAGCTCCTGCCGATGCCAGACTTCCGCTTGCGCCAGCGCCGACTCCAGCACGAGGCAGCCGATGCGCCGCGCCAGACGAGGGGCATCCAGGGCACTGGCGAAGGCCGCAGGAGGTAATAATCCGCGTTCCGGGTGGTCCAGTCGGAGCAATGCCTCCACCGCTACCGGTCCGTTGGTCTTCTCCACGACAGGTTGGTAGTGGAGCAGCAGCCGCCCCTGATTCAATGCGGCTTCCGCCATTTTGTACACCTCCATTCGCTCTATTTGAAGTTGATCCATCGGCCATTCAAACCATTGAAGCCGATCCTTCCCCGCCGCCTTGGCGGTATACAGGGCCAGGTCCGCGTGCCGCAGCGAATCCTCTGGCGGTGCATCATCCAGCGGGTAACTGGTCAGTCCCACACTGCCTGACAGCGGGATATCTTCCCCTGCTAACTGGAATGGGGTGCGCAGCACTTCCAGCAGTCGGGCGCAAACACCCTCCACTTGCTCGATACGCTCCATATCCGGGAGTAGCAAGCCAAACTCATCACCACCCATCCGCGCCAGCGTATCACCGGATCGCAGTTCATCGAGCAATCGTCGTGCCATTTCCTGCAACAGCACATCACCGGCGGCATGCCCGAAGCGGTCATTGACCTGTTTGAACCCGTCCAGATCCAAAAGCCCCACCCCCAACAGGCGCTCGCGGCGCAGGGTCTGGGCCTGTTCATGACCCAATCGGTCCATGAACAGCACTCGGTTGGGCAATCCGGTGAGCGCATCGTGGGTGGCCTGATGCGCCAGTTCGGAGGTCAGCTGACGTTTTTCGGTGACATCCCGGAAGACCAGCACCGCGCCCAGCAAGACGCCCTGTCGATCCCGTATCGGTGCCGCGCTATCCTCAACGCTGCGCTCCTGTCCTTCTTTGGTGATGAGCACGGTGTGATTGGCCAACTCTACCACTCTGTCTTCTTCCAAAACGCGCCGGACAGGATTGTCCGCCGGTTTCTGACCGCCTTCCTGAACAATGCGAAATATGGCTTCCAAGGGCTGGCCAATGACTTCCGCGCGGGTATAACCCGTTAAGTCTTCGGCGACGGCATTCATGTCCAGCACCTGGCCCCGGATATCCGTGGTGATCACCGCATCACCAATGGAGTGCAGAGTGACTTCCGCCCGTTCTTTCTCTTCCCATAATTCCTGCTGGACTTGTTGTCGTTCTTTTTCCCGATCCCGACCGAGTCGTCGCAGATAGCCGTAGCCGAACGTGGATAGTAACAACAGAGCAAGTGCGCCAGCGGTTGGTGCCTTCATACTGCGCCACCATGCCGCCCCCAAAACGGAGCGCGGAATGCACACCCCCGCCACGACAGGGTACCCCGCTATTCGGTGTACGGTACACAGGCGCCATGCGGCCACTGCGCTGCTCACGCCGGAAAACACGCCCGACTGCAGATCCGGGTGATTCATAAGGTGTTGCGCCACAACACCTAGCTGTGGTTGCGCATAGTGGACACGGGCGGAATACGGATAACGACTCATCAGAAATCCATTGTCCCGCAGGAGAAAAATAGCGGATTGAGGTGGCAGAGGGAGCCCGCGCCAGGCAGGCAACCGCCCGTTTACGAGTGGCAACAAGGCGACCAAAAGCCGTTTCCCGTCCATTCCGGAAGTCGGCTGGAAAAGGGGAATCATCCATATGCCATGACTACTACCGGGGTCCGAGTCGCGCACGGGAGGCCCCAGGCAAAACCCGGCAGAACGCTGGCAGTGGCTCAATACAGCTTGCTGCGCGGCATTCAATCCCGAGTGGAGGGCCGCGGTGTGCGCATCGATATCCGAAAGCAGGTCCTTGAGGAAGCGCTGATGCGTGCCCGTGGTAACTATGTGCCCACTCGCCATCAATAACCCCACTGCAGAAAAATCCGGCTGTAGCATCAGATAACTCTGCAGCAACTTCTCTGCGGTAGGTCCCGAATGGGTTGGCGCTGATGCCAGTTGTTGTCCGATCAGCACCATCGAGACCCGTGTGCCATCCAGCATGACCCGTGTCCCCTCAGCCAGCGATGCCGCCAGCGTCTGGAGGCTGCGGGTTTCCCGTACCCCGGTTTGTTGCCAGTTAGACCATGCCAGGCCCGCCCCCACAAGCAAAACGACCAGCATGAATCCCCACCACAGGCGAAGTAGCCAGCGCGGGATATAAGTGTGGTGTCTGGGAGCCTGCGGATATGGCTGACTCAATGTTGCGCCTCTGGTCCGATTCGTACGTATGCGTCATACATAGTACAAATAGCCGGAAAATGCCCGTTTTGGTCTGGTCCATCCAGTTTCCATTGCGAAAGGAAGCGAAAATACCCATGCTGAGCACCGTTCGAGACCCCCATTTGAGACTCATTGTAATGGGCGCTACTACGTCGCCCTTCGCTGGCCGGTGACATCCCAGTAACGCTGCTGTTTCTTCCATCCTGTTGCATGCTGGAGAGGAACCCATACCATCAAAGGTAAACCAAACGTGGCATACTCTGCGTTTCTGTACTAATAGGTATAATGCTCTGCCCCAGAAATGGAATCGAGTCGCATATCCATCATGCTGAATTGTCACCCTTGTTGCCCATGCTAACCTGGCTCTACCGCGCCTGGCTGCTGTTTTTGGTTGTCGTGTTGGTGGCCGGAGGATGGCTGGGCTATGCGGATTGGCAGCAAATCCGCTACCAGTATGGCACCAATCTTTTGGCGTTGGCGGCTGCCGTGGCAGATGGCACCCATCTGTTTCTAAATGATGCACACAACTCCATACGGATGCTGGGAAACGAGGTTGTTCCGGAAGGGGTGGATCACCCCATCGCCACCCGCGAAACGCTCGAAAATTATCTGGTATTTGAACACAATTTTGCCGCCATCGGTATCCGGTCATGGCAGGGGTCCCCGGTCGCCGCAGGCGCCGATAAGGGCTTGCTGAATGCGCTACTTTCTCCATCCGGAGGGGGCGTGCAACCGCCTCTCAAAATCAACCCGGAACAACACCGCCTCCTCGATCATTGTTGGCGTTCTCCTGGATTTTGTATGGGGCCACCCGTACAAACCACGTCCATGCACTCACGAGAGGGCGCGTGGATGGTGCCTCTGTTTCTGCAGACGCAGATACTTGATCATGGCGTGTCCAAGCCTCTACGGATGGTAGTGCTATTGCCTTTGCAGAATGGGCAGTTGCCTTTTTGGGCGGCTCTACCGTTGCCGCAACATGGCTCTATTTTTCTCTTGCGCAATGGGGGCGTTCTGGAAAGCCGTTATCCACCGCCGACCAAGACCTCTTTTAGCATTCGGCAAAATGGCATCGCCGCACAATCCATATTTGCGCATCAAGGTGCGCAATCCGATGTGTACTACGGTTTAGCGACGGCCGTAAACCAGTGGCGATTGGGCGCCTGGTACCGCGTACCCGGCTACTCACTGGTGGCAGGGGTGGCTTTGCCACGCTCCGTATTGGTGGCCGCCTGGTGGAACCGTATGACCGGACCGCTGGTCGCCATGCTTGTTCTTCTACTACTGTCGACGTTGGGTTACCTGACACTCCGACGGGTGGCCAGAGAAAGAATACAGGAAAAGGACGCTGCTGAGACATCACTCTGGGAGGCCAAGGAACGAGCGGAAGTTACCCTGCTTTCCATCGGCGATGCGGTTGTCACTACAGATATAGCCGGGCGGGTCACGGATCTCAACCCTGTCGCCGAGACCCTGATGGGTTATTCGCGTGCGGAAATGTTGGGGAAACCACTGGATGCGGTTTTTAAGATCGTGCGGGAAGGAGACCATGCCCCGGTGGCGAATCCGGTTCAACGGGTACTGCAGGAAGGCAAAATTATCGGACTGGCCAATCACACTATACTCATTACCGCACAGGGCGAAGAACGCGCCATAGAAGATTCAGCCGCCCCCATCCGTGCGCGGGATGGCACTATACTGGGTGCTGTGCTGGTCTTCCATGATGTGACGGAGAAACGTCGGCTCACGGCGGATCTCGCCTATCAGGCCACGCACGACCTGCTCACTGGATTGCCGAACCGGACCTTGTTTCTGGATCGCCTGCAACAGGCGAGTCGTGCGGTGACCCGACAGGAAACGCTCCTGCTGGTGGGTATTCTGGATCTGGATGGATTCAAACAAGTGAATGATGGTCTGGGTCATGATATGGGGGATATTCTCCTGCAAGAGGTGGCGCGCCGCACGCGGGAGGCATTACGGACGGAGGATACGATAGCCCGACTCGGCGGCGACGAATTTGGTCTGGTGCTTCCCGAAATCCATCATATGAAAGGGGCGCAACACTTGGCGAATCGTCTGCTCCAGGCGATTGCCGAGCCGATCCTTCTGGATGGAAACAGCGTAACCATCTCGGGCAGTTTGGGGATCACCGTCATTCCCTGGGATGAGGGTGATCAACGGAGTGTGTTGCGGCATGCCGATATGGCGCTTTATGCCGCCAAGAATGGCGGACGTAACCAGTACCGATTCTATGAAAAAACCATGGATGCTCAACAGGAACAACTCATGGAGGAGATGGTGATGACCCAGGCGGCGCTCGAAGATCAGCGGCTGATCATGTACTACCAACCGGTGGTGTCGATCCACGATGGGGCTGCACCCTGCGAAGGGATCATCGGCTTCGAGGCGCTTATCCGGATGGCGCATCCGCAACGCGGAATCCTCCCGCCGGCTGCGTTTGCCGAAGCCCTGGATCACCCGCGTCTGGCCCGGCGCATCGGCTGTTTTGTGTTCGATGCCGTATTGGCTCAGGGAGAACAGTGGCATCGCGATGGGCTTCCTTTTCGAATGTCTATGAACGTCAGTGCCCGCCATCTACTGGATCCCAGATTTCTGGATGATATACGCACGGCTCTGGCGGCGCATCCCGGCATCCCATCTGAAATGTGCGAGATCGAGGTCACAGAAAGTGCGCCCATGCTGGATTTCCCCAAAGCACAAGAAACTCTACGGGTCTGTAACGAGTTGGGTTTGCGCATTGCTTTGGATGACTTCGGCACCGGTAGTGCTTCCCTGAGCTACCTGCAGAAACTACCAGCTCAAACGATCAAGGTGGACCAGAGCTTCGTGCGGGATATCCTGAATGATCCGCGGGACTTCGCCATCGTTGCCGGTGTTACAACGACGGCCAATATGCTGGGTCTTGTAGTGGTCGCGGAGGGGGTGGAGACCATCGGCCATTTACAGCTGCTGGAGACACTGGATTGTCATGCCATGCAGGGCTATCTCTTCTCTAAACCCATGCCTGCTGATGAGGTTCCCGGATGGGTTAAGTCATTCAATATATTGAATTTCAAGAGTAATTTACCCCCCCC
>NZ_DAHVHY010000033.1 GCF_027322205.1 Acidithiobacillus sp. | reverse complement strand
GAGCCGCCACAGATGAGGCAGCCGATATCAATTTCAGCGGAAGGCTCCGTGAAGGGAAAGTAGGATGGACGGAAGCGTACCGGGAGATCGGGCTTTGCAAAAAATTCCTGGAGAAAGTCTGCCAATAAACCGCGCAAGTCGGCGAAACTGGCACGCTCGTCGAGTAACAGGCCCTCGACCTGATGAAACATCGGCGTGTGGGTGACATCCGAGTCGCGCCGGTACACTCGGCCCGTGGCGATCATACGTAGCGGGGGCTGATGCGTTTCAAGAAACCGAATCTGAACCGTCGAGGTTTGCGTGCGCAAGAGACGCGTCGCGTCCAGATAAAAGGTATCATGCATCGCCCGCGCAGGATGATCTTCCGGAATATTGAGCGCCGCAAAATTGTGGTAATCGTCCTCTATTTCGGGACCATCGCTGGTTTCAAAACCCAGCCCGCAGAAATAATGTTCGATCCACTCCAGCGTCTGCCGAATAGGATGGGTAGAGCCACCAGCCACACGCCGCCCCGGCAGGGTCACATCCAGCCGCTCCTGCTGCAGGCGTGCCTGAATAACTGCCACTTCGAGTTGTCCTTTGCGCTCCTGCAAGAGCGCCTGCACTTCGGACTTACGCGCGTTGAGCAACTGCCCGGCTTCCCGCCGCGCCTCTGGCGACAGTTGCCCGAGCTGTTGCATGGCCTGGGTGAGCACACCCTTCTTACCGAGCCACCGGAGGCGAATCTGCTCCAGGGCATTCAAGTCGGCGGCCGTCGCGATCTCCCGGGCAGCCGCGGCGACGGGGGCTATGGATTGCAACGACATCGCCACAGCCTCCGCCACCGTCAGGCTGCCAACTGGCCTTTGACCACCTCGACGAGACGGGAGAAGGCCGCCTTGTCACGCACGGCTATATCCGCCAGCACCTTGCGGTCGAGCTGGATACCCGCGCGCAACAGGCCATTCATGAAACGGCTATAGGTCACGCCCTCAGAACGCGCCGCCGCATTGATACGCACGATCCATAAGCTACGGAAATCGCGCTTCTTGGTCCGGCGATCGCGATACTCATAGGTCAGAGCCTTCATCACTGCCTGATGGGCAATACGATAATTGCTCTTGCGTTGACCACGGAAGCCCTTGGCACGCGCCAGTACTTTCTTGTGGCGGGCGTGGGCAGTTACGCCACGTTTTACTCTAGACATGGTACTGTTCCTCTATCATCAACCGTAAGGAAGCATGCGCCGCAATGCGGCCTGATCGCTACCCGAAGTAACCAAGGTGTGACGCAAATGGCGCTTCCGCTTGGTCGTTTTCTTCGTCAGGATGTGATTCAAAAAAGCCTGACGATGCTTGAATTTACCGGAGCCGGTACGCTTAAAGCGCTTGGCCGCCCCACGATTGGTCTTCATTTTTGGCACGATGGTTTCTCCTATTTTTTCCGTGGCGCGACAATCATCACCATTTGTCGCCCTTCCATGCGTGGCCGTTGTTCAACCACACCCACTTCCGTTAAATCTTTTTCTACCCGATTGAGCACTTCCATACCCAATTCGGGATGGGACATCTCACGACCACGAAAGCGCAACGTAATTTTCGCGCGATCGCCATCTTCGATGAAACGCAGGATATTGCGTAGCTTGATCTGATAATCGGCATCATCGGTACGAGGACGGAATTTTATTTCCTTCACCTGCGTCTGTTTCTGCCGACGTTTTGCGTCATGCTGGCGCTTGCTTTCCTGAAAACGAAACTTTCCGTAATCCATAATCCGGCATACGGGAGGATCAGCTTGCGGGGCGATCTCGACTAGATCCAGTTCAACCTCTTCTGCAGCAGCGATGGCCTCCATGAAGGATAACACACCTAACTGTTCCCCCTCGACACCTATCAATCGGACCCGTGCTGCGGTAATTTCCCGATTGATATTCACTTCTTTCTCTGTCGCGATTGCCTTATCCTCCTCGCTAGCCTTGCCACTCCAGGGTGTTCAACCGCTTCTGATCCATCTTCTGCAGAGCGACACCCACGACGTCTATGGTCAGGGTACCGAGATCTTGGCCATCCCGATCACGCACCGCCACCGTACCCGCTGCTTTTTCCCGTTCCCCAACCACCAGCAGATAGGGCACGCGGCGCAAAGTCTGGGCGCGTATCTTATAACCTATCTTCTCGTTTCTCAAGTCCGTTTCCGCACGGATGCCGCACTTCACCAAGGCATCGCTTACCGATATGGCATATGCTGCGTAATGCTCGCTGATGGGCAACACCACGGCCTGCACCGGAGCGAGCCAAAGTGGAAATTTACCTTCGTAATGCTCAATCAGCACACCGAAGAAACGCTCGATAGAGCCGAAGATAGCGCGATGTACCATGATCGGCACCTTACGCGCACCGTCTTCCGCCACATATTCCATGGCAAAGCGCTCCGGCAGGTTGAAATCCAGTTGCACTGTACTGCACTGCCACTTGCGGCCGATAGAATCTTGAATTTTCAGATCAATTTTCGGGCCATAAAATGCGCCACCACCTTCATCCACCTGATAGGCCAGGCCGGCACGCTCCAGGGCGTTGCGCAATGCCTGGGTAGCCGCATCCCAAATCTCATCACTACCCACTGAATGCTCGGGGCGGGTAGACAAGTTTATTTCATATTGACTGAAACCGAAGGTACTGAGAATTTTCTGGACCAGCGCCAACACGCCGAGAATCTCCGCCTCTATCTGATCGGGTCGGCAAAAAACATGGGCATCATCCTGGGTAAAGCCGCGTACACGCATCAGGCCGTGTAAAGCACCGGACATTTCATGGCGGTAGACCGTACCCAGTTCGGCCCAGCGAATGGGCAAATCGCGGTAGGAATGCAGCTTGTCTTTGTAAATAAGAATATGGAAAGGGCAATTCATGGGCTTGAGCTGGTAAGGCTGGCCCTCGTCCTGCATCGGATCAAACATGGACTCGGCGTAAAAGTCCTTGTGCCCGGAGGTGAACCACAACTGCTCGTGGGCAATATGCGGCGTATAGAGCAACTCGTAACCCGCCTCGACGTGAGCGCTGCGCCAGAAGTCTTCAATGACCCTGCGCACCCGCGCGCCACTGGGGTGCCAGAATACCAGCCCACCACCCGCATCTTCCTGAATAGAAAAAAGATCCAACTCGGTGCCGATACGCCGATGATCGCGTTTTTCGGCTTCTGCAAGCTGCTGCAGGTAAGCATCCAGATCTTTTTGCTGCGCCCAGGCGGTCCCATAAATGCGCTGCAACATGGGGTTCCGTGAATCACCGCGCCAGTAGGCGCCGGCTACCCGCTGCAACTTGAACGCCCCCAAAGAGCCCGTCGACGGCACATGAGGACCACGACACAGGTCCACAAAATCTCCCTGCCGGTACAGACTCAGGGACTCACCTTCGGGAATGGCGCGGATAATCTCGACCTTGTAGTCTTCACCCTTCTTTTCAAACAGGGCAATGGCGTCTTCGCGAGATAGCAGCTCGCGCTGCACCGGCAGATTTTCCTTAACCAGTGCATGCATCCGCTCTTCAATGGCTTCGAGATCCTCTGGGGTAAAGCCGCGCTCGAAGGCGAAATCGTAGTAGAAACCGTTATCAATGACCGGTCCGATGGTGACCTGAGCTTCCGGATAGAGGGACTGCACCGCTTGGGCCATCAGATGCGCGGTCGAATGGCGGATCACCTCCAGGCCATCTGCGTTGTCGCCGGTAACAATCGCCACTTCGGCGTCCTGATCCAGCACCGCCGAGAGGTCTTTGAGGGTGCCATTGACCCGCATGGCTACCGCAGCCTTAGCCAGCCCGCTGCCGATCGTACGCGCCAACGCCAGCCCGCTCACAGGCTCTGCGAACTGACGATGACTACCGTCCGGCAACTGGATATCTGGCATAGCCCCTCCAAAGAAAAAGCACCAGCGAGCATTGCCCCTCTGGTGCGGGATTTGGTAGGCGCGGGCGGTTTCGAACCGCCGACCTCTACCGTGTCAAGGTAGCGCTCTCCCCCTGAGCTACGCGCCTGCAGCCCGCAAATGTACCGACTAGCGGGTCATGCGTCAAGATCTGCGCAACATCGGCCGTACATTAAAACGCCAAATAAAGCCCGGAATCGCAAAAACGGCGAACATGCACAGGGCAACCACATAAAACTCCCAACCCTGATCGTGGTTCTGACCCTCCAGGCTATGCTCTATACCCATACCGATGATGCCGACGATGAAATACATTACCAGCCACTCGAGCAGATACCACTGCAACGCTTTGTCACCGGCGGTGGCACGAAAAAAGAACAGGCGACTACTTAGCCACGGCAGATTAGCCGCGACAAAAGCCAGTGCGATATAGGCCAGCGCCCAATCTTGCATACTCATCAAATCACTCCCTGCATGGCATAGAAACAAAAGGCCATCAGCGGCCCCGGCAGGATGCCGAGCACCAACAGCGCCAGACTGTTGATGCTTAATGCGGTGCTGGCCAAGTCATCACGCACGATAATCCCCATCTCGGCATCTGCTTCGTCAAAGTACATCACTTTGACCACGCGCAGATAATAAAATGCCCCAATCACCGCCAGCAGTACGCCGATCACCGCAAGCCAGACATATCCGGCGGCAATCACGGCCTGAAACACGGCCAGCTTGGCGTAAAAGCCCACCGTCGGCGGCACCCCCGCCATCGAAAACATGACAATCAGCATCAGGAAGGCATACCAAGGCTTGCGCTGCGCCAGGCCTTTGAAATCGTCAATACGCTCCGCTTCAAATCCCGCCCGGCTGAGCAACAGTATCATGCCGAAACCCGCCAAAGACATCAGCACATACACCACAGTATAGAAGAACGCACTGGCCAGCCCGGCCTCGGTACCCGCAACAATGCCCAGGGACATGAATCCGACATGACCGACGGTGGAATACGCCAGCATCCGCTTAATATTCTGCTGGGCGATAGCGATTACATTACCGACCACCAGAGATGCCAGGGTCAGTGCGACAAAAATCTGCTGCCAGGATTCCAGCATTCCGTAGCCACCATCCACCAGCAGACGAATGATCAGGGCGAAGGCACCGATTTTGGGTGCCGAGGCGAGGAAGGTGGTTACCACCGTGGGTGCGCCCTGATAGACGTCGGGTAACCACATATGAAAGGGTGCCGCGCCCAGCTTGAAGGCCATACCGGCGACAATAAATACGATGGCGAAGACCAATACCAGGTTACTTGCCGCCACATTTACCAACGCGCCAGCAATATCCCGTACGTCCAGGGTCCCGGTCAGCCCGTAGAGGAGAGACATACCGTAAAGCAGCAATCCAGAGGCCAGAGCTCCCAGAACGAAGTACTTCAGGCCGGCTTCCGTCGCCACCACACTGTCACGATACAAGGCGACCAGGGCATACTGACTCAGAGCCAGCAGTTCCAGCCCGAGGTAAATGCTCAGCAGACTGCCGCCGGAAACCATCACCATGATGCCCAGCAACGCAAAGAGCAACAGCACAAACACCTCGCCACGGTAAAGACCGCGATCCATGAGGTAACGCTTGGAATAGAGTACCACCATCAGCACGGCAAGATAACTGAACAATTCCGAGACATTGGTGAAGGGGTCGAGCACGAAGAGGCCCGCAAAGGTCGTACCGCTTTGCCCCATTTCAAAAATGGTCAGTACAGCGGCACCTATCAAGATCAGCACCGTCAGCACCGCCGCCAGATCGCGCAGACGATCGCCCCAGAACAGGTCTGCGAGCAAAACCACGCAGGCCATCGTCAGCACCCATATTTCCGGGATGGCGAAAGTCCAATGCATGAGAAATGAATTCATAGGCAAGGTCCTTTTACGCCGGAATCTTAGAAATGGACACCTGAGTCACCAGATGCTGTACCGAGCTATGCACGATATCGAGGAAGGGTGCCGGCCAGAGACCCAGCAACAAGGTAAATGCCGCCAATGTACCCAACACGAGAATCTCCCGCCCATCAAGGTCCTTGAGCGCTGCCACCTCGGGATGAACAATAATGCCGAAAATGACCCGCTTAAACAGCCAGAGCGTGTAACTGGCGCCGGTAACCAGGCCCGTAGCCGCAAGAATCGCCGCCCAGGGACTCACCTGATAGGTACCCAAAACCACCATGAACTCTCCGACGAAACCGGAAGTGCCCGGCAATCCGACATTACCCATAGCAAAGAGCATCATCAGCGCAGCAAAAATCGGCATAACATTGGCCACACCACCGTAGGCCTTGATATTGCGCGTATGCATCCGGTCGTAAAGCACCCCGACACAGAGGAACATGGCCGCACTGATAAATCCGTGGGACAACATCTGAATAATGCTGCCTTCGATAGCCACGCTGTCGAACACAAAAAAGCCCAGCGTTACGAAGCCCATGTGGGCGATGGAGGAATACGCAACCAGCTTCTTCATGTCCTCCTGGACGATGGCCACCAGAGCCACATAAATAACGGCGATAAGGGATAAGACAATCATCAGCCAGGCCAGCTTATGACTGGCATCGGGCACAATGGGCAGGCTCAGGCGCAGGAAACCGTAGGCACCCATTTTGAGCATCACGGCCGCCAGCATCACCGAACCCGCCGTCGGCGCCTCCACATGAGCATCCGGCAGCCAGGTATGTACGGGCCACATGGGGATTTTCACCGCAAAAGCCACAAAAAACGCGATAAAAATAAAAACCTGCGCGGCCATTCCCAAAGGAGTTTTTTGGAACACCAGCAAACTAAAGCTGTCGCCGCTATGGAAGTACAGATATAGCAGTGCCACCAACATCAATACCGAGCCCAAAAAGGTGTACAGAAAAAATTTGATAGTGGCGTAGACGCGGCGTGGTCCGCCCCAAACGCCGATAATCAGGAACATGGGAATGAGCATGGCTTCCCAGAATACATAGAACAGAATGGCATCCAGCGCGCAAAACACCCCAATCATCATGCCTTCCATGATCAGGAAGGCCGCCATAAACTGCGCCACCCGCTCCTTCACATTCCGCCAGGAGCTGATAACCACCAGCACCGTCAAGAAACTGGTGAGCAGGATAAACCAGAGAGAAATGCCGTCGATCCCCAGGTGATAAAAAATATTCAGGGAAGGAATCCAGGCCACCCGCTCGCTGAACTGCATGGCTGCTGTGTGGGTATCAAACCCGGTGAAAAGGGGAATGGTTACGGCGAAAGCCGCGATGGACACCAGCAGCGCCAGCCAGCGTGCCACTTCGGCCCGGCGGTCGCCCACCGCGAGTACCAAAAGACCGCCGACAATTGGCACCCAGATGGCATAACTGAGGAGGGATGAATGCATCATACCCTACCCTTTCCAAACCACGAAATAGGTCATGAACAAAATCAACCCGATAATCATTGCGAAAGCATAGTGATAGATGTAACCGGTCTGAACGCGCCGCCAGGACAGTGCCGCCTTGCCGATCTCGCGGGCCGTGCCGTTGACCATGATGCCGTCAATAAGCCGCTCATCACCCATATGCCAGAACACGCGACCGAACTGAATAACCCCCCGTACCAGAACCGTTCGGTTAAAAGCATCGAAGCCATATTTGCTCTCCAGAATCCAGATGAAAGGGCTGAGGATCCGCGTCAGCGCCACCGGCACACCCGGATACAGCCAGTAGAAGTAGGCCGCCACGGCAATACCCAGCAGCGCCAACCAGAAAGGCCAGACCAACAGCCCTTGAAGCAGGAAATCCCAGGCGCCGTGCCAGTGGGCACTGATCTCGCCGATGGTATTGAGCTGCGGGGCGATCACCAGGGAGCTATTAAGGAAGTGACCAAGACCGATGGGACCAATATAGGCCCAACCCGCAAACACCGCAGGGAGAGCCAGGGCAATAAGCGGAATCGTGATTACCGAGGGCGATTCATGCAGATGGACATAGGTGTATGCATCCATCCGGGGCGCACCATGAAATACCAGAAAAAACATTCTGAACGTATACAGGGCAGTCACCAGAGCACCTGCCACCAGCATATACTCCGCCCAGTCGGCACCAGGCAGTGTGGATAGTCCCACGGCCTCAATAATGAGATCTTTACTGAAGAAACCCGCAAAGGGCGGAATACCGGAAAGCGCCAGGCTCCCAATCAGGAAAGTAATATAGGTGATGGGCATAGCCTTACGCAGGCCACCCATTTTGCGGATATCCTGTTCATTGGCCATGGCATGAATCACCGACCCCGCCGCAAGGAAAAGCAATGCCTTGAAAAAGGCGTGGGTCATCAGATGGAAAATCGCCGCAGAAAACGCCGAAGCCCCCAAAGCAGCCGTCATGTAGCCCAACTGAGAAAGCGTCGAGTAGGCGATAATACGTTTAATATCATTTTGTACCAACCCGACCAGCCCCATAAACAAGGCCGTAATAGCACCAATCAACAGAATCACAGACAAGGCTGTCGGAGACTGCTCATAAATCGGCGACATCCGCGCCACCATGAAAATACCCGCCGTGACCATGGTCGCTGCATGGATCAGGGCAGAGATAGGCGTCGGACCCTCCATGGATTCCGGCAACCATACATGCAAGGGTACCTGTGCCGACTTGCCCATAGCACCAATAAAGAGGAGTAAGGCAATCCAAGTCAGTATATTCCACGGATGACCAGGGATGATTTCGACCGTTTGCCCCACCAAATGGGATACAGCAGCAAAAACCGTACGGTAGTCCAGACTGCCACAGTAGTGATATATCGCGGCAATACCGATGAGAAATCCAAAATCACCGACCCGATTGACGATAAAAGCCTTGAGTGCTGCAACATTGGCACTTTCCCGCTGAAACCAGAAACCAATGAGCAGATAGGAAACCAGGCCTACCGCTTCCCAGCCAAAAAAGAGTTGGAGAAAATTATTACTCATCACCAGCATGATCATGCTGAAAGTGAAGAGGGCAATATAACTGAAAAAGCGCGCATAGCCCGGATCATCATGCATATAACCAATCGTATAGAAATGCACGCACAAAGACACAAAAGTCACAATGACCAGCATCAAGGCTGTCAGACTGTCAATATCAAAACCGATGGATACCGGCAGGTGACCCAATATGGCCCAAGTATAAATATCATCGTAAAAGGTAATACCCTGGCTGACCTGCCATAGTACTGCCAGCGACAGATAAAAAGCGATGGCGACGCCGATGAGTGGCCCCCAATGAGCCTGCTCCCGAAACTTCCAGCCCAAGAATCCAGCCACCAGGGCACCCGCCAGGGGTGCCAATGGAATAGCCAGATATACGGCGATAGGGGGAAAGGCGTTTAACCAGTCAAAAGCCCACATATCAACCCCTCAACTCATCAATATCTTCTACGTTGATGCTATGGCGATTACGGAAATAGACCACCAGTATCGCCAGACCGATTGCCGCTTCAGCCGCTGCCACGGTCAGAATAAAAAACACAAAGACCTGTCCGTCGAGATTGCCCAGATAACGGGAAAATGCGACCAGATTGATGTTCACCGCCAGCAGCAGCAGTTCAATAGCCATCAGCAGAATGATGACGTTCTTGCGATTGAGGAAAATACCGACCACACCGATAGAAAAGAGTATCGCTCCGAGGATCAGGTAGGCCGCCAGGGTCGGTTGTCCAGCACTCATGATTTAGGCTCCCGCAAATCCACCAGATACACCCGATCTTTGGCGCGTACAGCCATCTGTGCACCAATATTCTGAGTTTTAGCACCGGTCCGGCGCCGCAACGTCAGGGCGATGGCGGCAATAATCGCTACCAGTAGAATAACTGCGGCTATTTCAAATGGGTACAGGTATTGGGTATAGAGAAGAATCCCCAATGCCCGCGTATTATCAGCATTGGCCGGTATGGCTGTGGGTGCGGTAATATGACCCAGCGGAGAAGTCCAGAAAACAACTGCCAGTTCCAGCACACCGAGGATAGCAATAGCCAGACCTAATGGCAGATAGCTGAGGAAGCCTTCTTTGAGACGTGCCAGATTGATATCCAGCATCATCACCACAAAAAGGAAAAGCACCATCACCGCACCCACATAGACCAGGATGAGGATCAGCCCCAGGAACTCCGCTCCCAGCAGAATGAACAGGGCCGCCGCATTAAAAAATGCCAGCACCAGATACAAGGTTGCGTACACTGGGTTACGCGCCGTTACCACAAGGGTTGCCGAACCCAGCAGTATGGCGGAGAAAACATAAAACAGAATGGTGGTTACGGGCAGCATGGCATCTGTTCTCCGTCAGCGATAAGCGCGATCAGCGTCGCGATCGGCAGCCAGCTCTGCTTCCAGGCGATCGCCATTAGCCAGCAGCATGTCTTTGGTATAAATCAGGTCGCCGCGAATTTCGCCGTGGTAAGACAACACCCGGCTTTCGACAATGGAATCCACCGGACAGGACTCCTCACAAAGTCCACAAAAAATACACTTGCTGAGGTCAATATCATAGCGGGTCGTTCGCCGTGTTCCATCGCTGCGAGCTTCGCTTTCGATGGTAATCGCCAGCGCCGGACATACGGCTTCGCAGAGCTTGCAGGCAATGCAGCGTTCCTCGCCATTTTCATAGCGGCGCAAGGCATGCAGGCCCCGGAAACGCGGGGATTGCGGTGTCTGCTCTTCGGGGTATTGCACGGTGATTTTTCGGGCGAAGAAATACCGGCCGGTGAGCTGCATACCACGCAGCATCTCGGTCAGAAAAAAGGTGTTAAACCATTGCTTGGGGCGAAATTGCATAGTGCTCTCCTCAGCGCAGAATGGCACGCAAGGGCGTTTCCAGAGCAACGCCGATTACGACAATCCAGGCGATCGTCACCGGGATAAACACTTTCCAGCCCAAACGCATGATCTGATCATAACGATAACGGGGGAAAGTGGCGCGAATCCATAAAAACACATACAGCAGGAAAGCCGTTTTCAGCAACAACCAGACTATTCCGGGTATCCAGGTCAGTAACGGCGTATTGATCGGGGCATACCAGCCACCGAGAAAGAGCACCGTCGTCAGCAGGGAAACGAAAATCATATTGGCATATTCAGCCAGAAAGAACAGCGCGAAGGCCATCCCGGAATATTCCACATGGAAGCCCGCCACAATTTCTGATTCGCCTTCCGCTACATCGAAAGGCGCACGGTTGGTTTCCGCTATGCCGGAAATAAAGTACACCAGAAAAAATGGAAATAACGGCAGCCAGTACCAGGACCAGAAACCGCCACCCGCCTGTGCTTCAACAATTTTAGTCAGATTCAGGGTCTGGGCCAGCATCAGCACCCCCACCAAGGCAAAACCCATGGCAATTTCATAAGCCACCAACTGGGCCGCCGCCCGCATGGCCCCCAGAAAGGCATATTTGGAATTGGACGCCCAGCCCGCAACGATGATGCCGTATACACCCAGACCAGCAATAGCCAGCACATAAAGCAGGCCAGCATTCATATTGGAGATAGCCACACCTGGACCGAAAGGAATAGCCGCCCAAACCAGCAGCGCTGGCACAAAGGCCAGCACCGGCGCCGCCAAAAACAGAAAACGATTGGCATTGGTAGGAATAATCACTTCCTTGAACATCAACTTGATCGCATCCGCAATCGGCTGCAACGAACCCTTGAAGCCCACCCGATTGGGTCCCAGACGTACCTGCATATAACCAATCACCTTACGCTCGGCCAAGGTCAGGTAGGCCACACCCAACAGTAGCGGCACTACGACGATAACGATCTTGATGAGCGACCAAAGAATCGCCCACCACGCCGTATTCTGAAAATCATGCATGACCCTGCCTCCTAAGCTCTGGCCGCGGCGGCAGGCGGTGTGGCCATGGTCACCGCGCAGGGCGCACAAGTGGCGCCTAATGCTGCGGTTTCGCTATACCCCATAGGCACCCAGACAGCACCCATCGGAATCCGCACATCCAGTACCAGAGGCAGGGAGACCTTACCGCTATGACTACTGATTTCGACTGAGTCCCCGCGCAGGGCCAGCACCTTGGCCTGATCCGGGTGCATTTTCGCCACAGCGGGCTGGGCGAGGGGCGTGGCACGCCGCACCAGTGGATCGCCCTGATAGATGGACCAGTCGCCCAGACGGCATAACCCATCGGCAGACATGGGCTGAGGGACCGACTCCAAAGCGGGAAAGGCATGGAACGGCGGCACATCCAGCGCATACTCACCGATTGCGTGCTGCCAGGCGGCAGTGACTTCACTCAGTGCATTAAACTGGAACCCGGACAGCTTAAGGCCGTCACCGAGTACGCGCAGTATTTTCCAGGCGGGACGCGCCTCGCCCGGCGTTTTTACCGCTGCCTGAAAGGATTGCAGGCGCCCTTCATTATTCACAAATGATCCAGAACCCTCGGCAAAAGCCGCCATGGGTAGAATCACGTCAGCATACCGTTTCGCTTCGCCAGCAAACTGCGCGATGCTCAACACGAATTCCGCTTTTTGCAAGGCCGCCAACGCCGCGGCGCCGCGTATTGCGTCCATACCCGGCTCAGTACCAAGGAGCACAAAGCCCCGCATATCAGCATCCCAAAGAGCATCAGCCGGTAGCCCCGCCGCATGCGCCGTATGCCCCCCTGGCAAACGATGAGGCACACAGCCACTCAACCAGGCCCCGGCACTATTGGCCTCTTGCGCCAGCCAGCCCACCCGTCCGCCCGCCAACTCGGCAAGCGTTTCAATCTGTGCAATCATCGCCGCCGCCTGCGGGTGATACAGCAAAGCACTACCGATGAGGATCAATGGGTTATCCGCCGCCAACAGGTCGCTCGCGACATGCGCCAAGGGCGTCGCGTCCGCCTTCTCAGCATGACCGGACAACTGGCTGCAGAGCGACTTATAGAGGGCCAGGTCAGCACCTGCATCTGCCACCAGTTGGGTTACGGGATAGTTGAAATCCCGACGCAGGCTATCGATGGCAATCACTTTACCGCCCTGCAACACGGACTTGCGCAGACGATGGTTGGTCAGCGGCTGCTGTTGCCGCGGAAAGGCATGGCAAAGCAGCACAACGGGCTCACGCTCCAGATCTTCCAGCGCCATGTTCAGAGCCGGATAGGTCGGCATCGCGGCATCCGCACGAAAATCCTGCTGGCGCAGACGATGGTCCACATGCGGGCTGCCCAGACCGCGCAACAGGGCCTGGAAGAGTAAGAGTTCTTCGTTGCTGGACTGGGCCGAAATCAGGCCGGCCAGTCGTCCCGCACCATGCCGGGCGATCACCTGCTCCAGTCCTGACAAAGCGGCCTCCAGCGCTTCCGCCCAGGAAACCTCACGCCACTCACCATCAACACGCAGTAAGGGCTGTGTCACGCGATCCTCTGCCTGTAAACCCGTGTAGGCGTAACGCCCTTTGTCACAAATCCATTCTTCGTTGACCGCCTCATTCGTCCGCGGCAACACCCGCAACACCTCACGCCCCAGACTCTGCACATCGGTATTACAGCCCGTCGAGCAATGGGGACAAAGGCCCGGTGTATGCTTCAGTTCCCAGGAGCGGGCTTTATAGCGGAAAGGCTTGCTGGTCAGCGCGCCCACCGGGCAAAGGTCAATCATGTTACCGGACAATTCCGACCGCACAGCCTTGGCGACATAGGTGCCGATAGCCATGTGCTCGCCGCGTCCGGTTGCTCCCAGTTCCATGATACCGCCAATCTCCTGGCCAAACCGCACGCAGCGGGTACACTGGATGCAACGGGTCATTTCCGTCGCGATGAGGGGACCGATGTCCTTATCCTCCACGACCCGCTTCTCTTCCGTGTAGTGACTGTGCGGATTGGCGAAACCCATAGTGATGTCCTGCAAGGGGCATTCGCCGCCCTGATCACAGATGGGGCAGTCCAGTGGATGGTTGATAAGCAGAAACTCCAGTACGCCCTGCTGCGCCATCTTCGCTTTGCGCGAAGCGGTGGCAATCTTCATGCCGTCGGCAACGGGTGTTGCACAGGCCGGCAAGGGCTTGGGGGCTTTTTCTACATCCACCAGACACATGCGACAATTGGCCGCGACTGACAATTTGGGGTGATAGCAAAAAAACGGTATATAAATCCCCATGGACTCGGCGGCTTCCATAATGGTCGTCCCCGGCGCCACCTCAATGGCCTGCCCGTCGATTTCAATATTCGGCATCAGGCAACTCCCATACTGATCAGGCAACGCTTGTGCTGAATGTGATATTCATATTCTTCGCGAAACAGGCGGATGGAACTCACTACCGGAGCCACACCGCCGTCGGCCAGGGCGCAGATGGTGCGGCCCTCGATACGTGAGCCTACATCCAGCAGCAGTTGCAGGTCTTCTTCGCGGCCCTGACCATTTTCGAGACGATGCATCACCCGCCACAGCCAGCCCATACCTTCCCGGCAGGGCGTACACTGACCGCAGGATTCGTGCATATAAAAACGGGCGATGCGCTCCACTGCTTTCACGATGCAGACGCTGTCATCCATGATAATCACCGAACCCGCGCCTAGTGCCGAACCGGCTTTAGAAATGGAGTCATAGTCCATGGTCACTTCCATCATGGCGGTTCCCGCCACCATGGCCGTGCTGGTTCCTCCGGGAATAACCGCCTTCAACTGGCGGCCTGGCCGCAGCCCGCCTGCCATCTCCAGCAAGTCCTTAAAGGGCAGACCCATGGGCACCTCATAATTGCCCGGCTTCTGCACCTGACCCGTCACCGAAAAAATTTTGGTGCCGCCATTATTGGGCTTGCCCAAACTCAGGAACCAATCACCCCCCCTGGTGATGATGCCCGGAACTGAGGCAAAGGTTTCCACATTATTGATGGTGGTAGGCCGTCCGTATAAACCGTAACTGGCCGGAAAAGGCGGTTTGAAACGCGGCTGCCCCTTCTTCCCCTCCAACGCCTCCATCAGCGCCGTTTCCTCACCGCAGATGTAGGCACCCGCGCCCCGATATACATACAGATCAAAGGAGAAATCGGTGCCGAGGATATTCTGTCCGAGATAACCCTTCGCGTAGGCCTCTTCCAGCGCCGCTTCCACAATGTGGATCGGTTCTACAAATTCGCCGCGGATGAAAATATATCCGGCACTGGCCCCCATGGCATAGGCACCGATAATCATGCCTTCGATCAGACGATGAGGTTCATAGCGCATGATGTCCCGATCCTTGCAGGTACCAGGTTCACCCTCATCGGCATTGCAGAGCAAGTACTTGGTACCGGTCACACCCTTGGGCATAAAACTCCACTTCAGTCCGGTGGGGAAACCGGCGCCCCCCCGGCCGCGCAAGGCGGATTTTTTTATCTCGCTGATGATCTGATCCGGCGCCATGGGGTCCAGTAGCACCTTGCGCAGAGCGCCATAGCCCCCGGTCCCGGCATATACGGAGAGCCGATGGGAATCGGGCAAACCACGATTCTGCAGCGTAACTCCGTTAACGAACATCGTCGGACCCTCCACGTAATTTCGCCAGCAAAGCATCCAGACTTTCCGGCGTCAGGTTCTCGTAGTAGTGATCACCGACCTGCAGCATCGGCGCGTCTTTACAGGCACCCAGACACTCCACTTCCTGCAGGGTAAAGAGACCGTCTGCGGTCGTCTCCCCAGGGTCCACACCCAAACGCTCACTGAGGTGCTGAAGTACCGCGTCGGAGCCATTCAGAAAGCAGGATACACTACCACAGACGCAGAGCTTGTGCCGACCCACCGGCTTGAGGTCGTACATGCTATAAAAAGTGGCCGCCTCATAGACCTGAATCGCCGGGATGCCGAGCAGATCGGCAACATACTCCATCACCGCATCGCTCAGATAGCCCTGCTCCTCCTGGGTAATACGCAGCGCCGCCAATAGGGCCGAACGCGCCTGATTCGCCGGATATTTGGCCCGTTCACGAGCAATTTTTGCCAGAGACTTTTCCGATAACATGGCTTACCTGTCGATCTCACCGAAAACAATGTCCATGGTGGATAAGATAGCCACCACATCTGCGATCATGTGTCCGCGCGCCATTTCGTCCATGGCGGCAAGATGCGAAAATCCCGGTGCCCGAATTTTCATCCGATAGGGTTTGTTGGCACCATCGGAAATCATATAGATGCCGAACTCACCCTTGGGCGCCTCGACTGCGGTATAGACTTCGCCCACAGGAACCGTCATGCCCTCAGAAAAGAGCTTGAAATGATGGATCAGCGCTTCCATGCTGGTTTTCATCTCTTCGCGGGGCGGTGCGGCCACCTTGAAATCATCGGTAATTACCGGACCGGGGTTTTTGCGTAGCCAGTCCACACACTGGGCAATAATGTGGTTACTCTGCCGCATTTCCGCCACCCGGACCAGATAGCGATCATAACAATCTCCGGTTTTGCCCACCGGAATGTCAAAATCCAGATCGGCATAAGCGGCGTAGGGTTGCGTGCGCCGCAGATCCCAGGCCACCCCGGAAGCGCGCAGCATGGGTCCGGTGAAGCCCAGTTGAATCGCGCGCTCCGGATCCACTACACCGATGCCCACGGTACGCTGCTTCCAGATACGATTATCGGTCAGCAGGGTCTCATACTCATCCACATAGGCGGGAAAACGGCGGGTGAAGTCTTCAATGAAGTCCAGCATGCTGCCCTGCCGGTTGCCATTGAGTTCCTCCAGACGCTTGGCATTCCGGTAAGGAGATGACTGATACAGGGGCATCTGTGCCGGCAAATCACGGTAGACACCGCCCGGGCGATAATAGGCGGCATGCATGCGCGCTCCGGAGACCGCCTCATAGACATCCATAAGATCTTCCCGTTCGCGGAAGCAGTAGAGGAAAACACTCATGGCCCCAACATCCAGCGCGTAAGCCCCCAGCCAGAGCAGGTGATTAAGCACCCGGGTAATCTCGTCGAACAGGGTGCGAATATACTGCGCCCGGACGGGCACATTGACGCCGAGCAGTTTTTCCACCGCCATACAGTAGGCATGCTCGTTGCACATCATGGACACATAATCGAGACGATCCATGTAAGGCAGACTCTGCAAATAGGTCTTGTTTTCCGCAAGCTTCTCTGTGGCCCTGTGCAGCAAACCGATATGGGGATCGGCGCGCTCGATCACCTCACCATCCAGCTCCAGCACCAGACGCAGCACGCCATGGGCAGACGGATGCTGCGGCCCGAAATTCATCGTGAAATTGTTAATTTCGGGCATTGTAGCGACCCTCCCCTTCCTCGCGGATGATACGCGGTACCACCACGCGCTCCTCAGTACGTGTCGGCTCGTAGACTACCCGTCCCTGATCCGCGTCGTAACGCATTTCTACCGTGCCGACCAGAGGGAAATCCTTACGGAAGGGATAACCCACGAAGCCGTAATCGGTGAGGATTCGCCGCAAATCGGGGTGACCATCAAAGAGAATCCCGTAAAGGTCAAAGGCCTCACGCTCAAACCAGTTGGCCGCCGCCCAGATATCCACCACCGAAGGCACAATAGGCAAATCGTCATCGGCAAAAATACGCACCCGCAAGCGCTGGCGATGTTTCAGGGAGAGCAGATGATAGACCACAGCGAAGCGCGGGCCGTCCCAGAGTCCATCACCATAGTCGACATAGTCCACGCCGCAGACGTCCACCAACAGATCAAAGGCGCAGGCCGCGTCATCCCGGAGCCAGAGGCAGGCCGCCAGAAAGCCGTCGCGTGACAATTCTACGGTCAGTTCGCCGCGATCCAGCCGCGCCTTGCGCAGTGTCTCCCCCAGTGCCGCGCCCAGATGCTGGCGCAAATTTTCGAGTGCGTCAGTCATGGCTTACCTGGCAATAGTATTGGTGCGACGGATTTTTTTCTGAAGCTGTATCAAGCCAAAGAGCAAGGCCTCAGCGGTGGGTGGACAACCCGGCACATAGATATCCACGGGCACGATACGGTCACAACCACGCACAATGCTATAGGAATAGTGATAATAGCCACCACCGTTAGCACAGGAACCCATGGATACCACCCAGCGTGGTTCCGGCATCTGGTCATAGACCTTGCGCAAGGCTGGTGCCATTTTGTTGACCAGCGTCCCCGCCACGATCATCACGTCGGACTGGCGCGGACTGGGACGAAACACAATGCCGAAGCGATCCAGGTCGTAACGCGCGGCACCAGCGTGCATCATTTCCACCGCACAACAGGCGAGACCGAAGGTCATGGGCCAGAGAGAACCGGTACGGCTCCAGTTCACCACGGTATCAATACTCGTGGTGACGAAGCCTTTTTCGAGGATACCTTCTATTCCCATTCCAGCGCCCCCTTCTTCCACTCATAGATGAAGCCGACGACGAGGATGGCGAGGAAGATCATCATAGCGAGAAAGCCCATCATACCGATTTGATCGAAGACCACCGCCCAGGGAAAGAGGAAGGCAATCTCCAGATCAAAGAGAATGAAGAGGATGGCTACGAGATAGTAACGCACGTCAAATTTCACCCGTGCGTCCTCAAAAGCCTCGAACCCGCATTCATAGGGCGAGAGCTTTTCACTGTCCGGCTTGCTTGGCCCCAGCGCAGAACCCATCAGCAGCGGGACTACGCCAACCACCAATGCAACGAGCAGAAATATGAGCACTGGCAAATAGTGGTTCAACATCCCAACCCCTCCCTCCACCCAATACGGGCTTCGGAAAACCTCCTCCAAAGCCGCCTATAAATTATTTTTTTTATATATAAATCAGTCTCTGGTGGAATCCAGGGACAAAAAAACAGCCCTATGGGCTGCAATTTGGTGCCGAAGACCGGACTCGAACCGGTATAGCTTGCGCCGCCGCCCCCTCAAGACGGTGTGTCTACCAATTTCACCACTTCGGCTTAATGTTTAAAACTCTCTCATGACACGCTAACGACGTCAAGGCTTGACAGGGGGGCTTCCTGCAGCAGCAGAAACCGCACCGGCCGCCAGACCCGCTGTCGTTGCCACCGACTGCGTCGGAGCAGCGACGACTGGTGCTACAGGTGCCGCTGTCGTCGTCACTGGCACTTTGCTGGGCAAGGCGATACCAGAAGCCACACTGCTGCTGGAATGGTCGGAAAGATAGGCCAATCCGAGGCTGTTCAAAAAAAACACGGCACCAATCACGGCAGTGGTGTGGCTCAGGAAATTACCCGCACCGCGCGCACCAAAAACAGTCTGTGAACCGCCGCCGCCGAAGACCGCGCCAATATCCGCACCCTGCCCCTTCTGAATCAGAATAAGCCCCACCAGGACAATACAAATAACGACCTGGAATACCAGCAACACCGTGTACATCGACTCAGCCTCCTCGTCCTGCCGACTCGGCAGCACGACAAATTTGGATAAACTCACCCGCCTGCAAGGAAGCACCACCGACTAAGCCACCGTCAATATCTGCCTGGCCAAAAAGTGCGGCTGCATTGTTACCTTTAACGCTCCCGCCGTAAAGCACTAAGAGACGTTTGGCAAGTTGCGCCGAATAGGCGGCCACCAACCCACGGATGAAAGCATGCACCGCCTGTGCCTGTTCGGGGCTGGCACTCAGACCAGTGCCAATGGCCCAAACGGGTTCATAAGCAATGATCATATTGGGCTGGCTCGCCTCGAGATTTAGCAGCGGCAGGATAGCTTCGACCTGGCGGCGTAATACCGTCTCCGTAGCACCTTGCGCCCGCTCCGCCTCGGTTTCACCCACACAAACCACCGGAACAAGGCCTGACAGCAGTGCCACCTTAACTTTCTGGGTGACCTGCACATCGCTTTCCGCAAAGATTTGCCGCCGCTCTGAGTGCCCAATCAGTACGTAACGGCACCCCATATCACGGAGCATGGCCCCGGATATTTCTCCCGTATAGGCACCGCTGGCCTCCCAGAAGAGGTTTTGCCCACCCCAACGCAAGGCGCTGCTTTTGGCCTCCTGAGACACTGCGTGGAGCAGGGTAAAAGGCGGGAAAATCACCACCTCCGGGCGCATCGGTTCCAGCCCGGCGTGGAGGATGGCTTGGGTGAGATGTACCGCATCCGCACTCAAGCCGTTCATCTTCCAGTTTCCTGCTACCATTGTGGAACGCACGGCGATTCTTCCTTATGATCCAATGTCCACGACGGCCTCATCGCCCCCTGGGTGTTGCCGACAATCCCGTCATGGTTATCTGATTCGGTGATCAGTGTAAAGATTCCGGCCTGAATGGTCAATTTAGCAGCCACGGGCAGGAGCGTGAGCCATGGCCAGCTTGCCCAGCTCTGCGGTCAGAATCGCCGACACATCTGCTGCCATTCCGGCAGATGCTGCCTCTACCATAATCCGCAATATCGGTTCTGTACCCGATGGGCGCACCAGCAGACGTCCGGTCCCCACCAGGCGAGTTTCTGCATCGGCGATGAGTTGCCGCGCAACAGGCTGATCGAGCAATATCTGCGCACCCGCCATGCGTACACTCGTCAACACCTGGGGGAAAGGTCGGTATCCTCCACGCAACGCTGCCAACGCCTCCCCCCTGCGGCGCATGATCGCCAACACCCGCAACGCGGCGAGGATGCCGTCACCTGTGGTGTTGGCAGGTGTAATGATGTGCCCTGACGACTCGCCCCCCAGGGGATAG
Source organism: Acidithiobacillus sp. (assembly GCF_027322205.1). Lineage (GTDB taxonomy): Bacteria > Pseudomonadota > Gammaproteobacteria > Acidithiobacillales > Acidithiobacillaceae > Acidithiobacillus. The sequence continues at coordinate 2,026 of NZ_DAHVHY010000033.1, read as the reverse complement.
CCATGGCTGCGCATGGCATCGAGCACATAACGGTCACCTACGGGCGCGCGCAACATAGGCACACCACAGCCAGCCAGCGCCTGCTCCAGAGCGAGATTGGTCATGACTGTACCAACCACGCCGGAGAGCTCGCCGTACTGACACATATCCCGTGCCAGCAACCAGAGAATTTCATCACCATCGATTAGTTCTCCCTGATCGTCCACCAACAACAGGCGATCACCGTCACCATCAAAGGCAATGCCCATATCGGCGCCGGTGCGAAGCACTGCGGCACGCAGCGCTGCGGGATGGGTGGAGCCCACCTGGTCGTTGATATTGATGCCGTTGGGCTCTACTCCCAGCAATTCCAGAGTGGCGCCCAATTCCCCGAAAATCATCGGCGCCACTTTGTAATTGGCGCCGTGCGCACAGTCCAGAACCAGGTGCATACCGCGTAGATTGAGGTCAGCAGGGAAGGTGGTTTTGCAAAACTCCACGTAACGCCCCGCCGCATCATCTACCCGCCGCGCCTTACCCAGACGCTCCGAGGCAGACAAGGTCATGAGCCGGTCCATCCATGCCTCGATGGCCTCCTCCTGGGCATCCGGCAGCTTATAACCGTCCGCCGAGAAAAACTTGATGCCATTGTCCTGATATGGATTGTGCGAGGCACTGATAACAATGCCGGCATCCGCACGCAAGGTGCGGGTCAGATAGGCGATGGCTGGCGTCGGTAAGGGACCGACCAGCAAAACATCGACCCCCGCCGCCGCCAGACCAGACTCCAGCGCGGACTCCAGCATGTATCCAGACAGGCGGGTGTCCTTGCCAATAACCACCCGGGGCCGATCCGACGCGTCCGCCGTGAGTACATGTCCAGCGGCCCATCCCAGGCGGAGAACCCACTCAGGATGAATAATAGAATCACCGACCTGACCGCGCACCCCATCAGTCCCAAACCATTTTCTCGCCATAGTTTCTTTAACTCCACATACACATATGGGCGGCTTGTCAGCGCCTGGGGCGCAACCCTGCCTGTAGTTATAACCTGTAGTTATAAAAGGTGAATCATCATATCTTCAACTCAAAGCAATTCCGCGCCAGACCCGCAGCGCCTGCACCGTTTCCGCCACATCGTGGACGCGCACGATGTGGGCGCCATGTTCTACTGCCCAAAGTGCGGCGGCGACACTGCCCGCCACGCGCTCTGCGGCCAGTTCCGCACCGGAAAGCGCGCCGATCATGCGCTTGCGGGAAAAACCAACGAGCAGTGGCGCACCCATGGACGCAAAGGCATCCAGATGGCGCAGTAAACTGCAGTTGGCTTCCAGATCTTTGGCGAAACCAAAGCCGGGATCAATGAGCAGATGTTGTCGGGGAATGCCTGCCGCGACACAGTGTTTTATGCGCTCAAGCAGGAAGCTCTTCACCTCCGCCACCACATCGCCGTAATGGGTTTCTGTTTGCATATTTTGCGGGGTACCCCGCATGTGCATCAAACAGACGGGAACACCCAACCCGGCGATAGTCTCCAACGCCAGCGGATCAGCACGCAACGCGGTCACATCATTCATGAGTCCTGCGCCCAAGGACCAGGCGGCGCGCATAACGGCCGCCTTGCTGGTGTCAATGGAGATGGGCAGCGGCACCTCCGCCGCCACCGCCTCCAATACCGGCAGGAGGCGTCGCAATTCTTCCTCGATCGCCACCGTCGGCGCCCCTGGGCGGGTGGATTCCGCCCCTATATCGATGATGTCGGCGCCCTCTTCCCACATCCGTTTAGCGCGCGCAAGAGCAACATCCACAGACAGATAGGTGCCACCGTCGGAAAAAGAATCGGGAGTGACATTGAGCACCCCCATAACACAAGGGCGCCCGAGAACCAGCGGGCGCCCGTTGCAATCCAGCGTCAGGGTCAAACGGGGTGTTCTCCTGGATTCAGGCTAGGCAACGGCTGCCCGCCCGATTTGTCGGCTGTCGTGACATTACCACCGGGTGCAGAGGGATAGTTTCCCGTACCCTCTACCGGCGGCTGCGGGTCGCG
>NZ_DAHVHY010000032.1 GCF_027322205.1 Acidithiobacillus sp. | reverse complement strand
GCCGCCGTATCTCCGTGTTCCGCCAGCCAGCGCCACTGACGAAGCTCCTCCTCGCGCTGGCCGAGCCATGCCGCCACTTGAATGAGCCGTTTCCGCCAGTGGCGATTGTCGAGATTCTTATGCACCGCTGTCCATGCCACGCGATAGGCATTCCTAAGCTGGTGGCTTTGCAAGAAAGCCTGATAAGCGAGATCATAAAGCTTTGCATGGTAGGCGCCGGGAAAAGGCTCCACGACGAGAGGGGGATGATACCAGGTCGGCGAATTCCCGCCTTGGTCCAGGTATGAAAAGCCCTTTCCGGTTTTGAGGCTTTGCTGCAGACTCGCAGCAAACGCATCGGTATTCTCATTGCGTGCCTTGCGCGCCTGCAACCATCCCCCGGCATCTTTCGATAAGCTGCCCGGTGCATTCCACCAATCAGTGGCAAAGCCGAAGAGCGGCATAAGACCGCCGAGTAAGAGGGTGGCCACGCAACATATATTCAGCAGCTTCATGGGGATGCCATTCCGCCAGACAACGCGGAAAATAAAATATCCGCCGCGATCTTTGGTTCATCTGCCGCCATGGCCAGCGAAGCCATACGCAGAACGATGTTTTGTTCTTTGGCCAGTTGCGGTAATTGGCGTAATGTATTTTGACCCTGTTCTAACGCTACTTTGGCTCCAACTGCGCCTTCAATGAGCCTCAGTCCGGTTAGAAAAAATTTGCTTTGCAATGCGGGATCTTTCTCAGCGGGCGCGAGTGTGAGATAAATCATCCCGGCCTTCACTCCCTTCCCGGCGGTCGCCAGAGCGCCGGCAGCCTTTTGGCGAAAATAGAGGGCATTCTTAGGGTATGATCGCGCCGCCTCCTCCCAAGCGCTTGCCGATAAGCGGAGATCGCCCAGCGCGGCAGCACGGGTTGCAATAGTCTGCCATTCCTGCGCCGTCCAGCCGCCCAGAGAGACCATGCCCTGAGTATGTTGTTGAAGGGCTTTCCATGCCGCAGCCCGCGCCGCACTCCCTGTGGGCAGGCCCATGGTCTGTTCCCATTGTAGTTGCCAGGACAGCCAGCGTACCTCCCGGAAGGCGGCGCCATGAGAATCTTTCAGCAGTGGCGCCAACTGTTCCTGAGCGGCGGCAAACTGGCCGCTGTCAGCGAGCATTTTTGCTGCCTGCAGTCGCGACGATAGGGCCACGGCAATATTCGCGTCTCTGCTTTCTTCCGGTTGCCAGCCATGATGGATGGCAACCGCCAAAGCAACGGCGCAGACCACTACGAGGAGCAGCAGCAATGGTAGCGGTCCAGTCAGCCGTGACGGCTCGGTACGGTTATGGTTTGTCACAGTGGACATGCAGGTTCGCATCTTGATCAGCAATGCGGATGTCTTCTCTGGCACCTGGTACGGTGGCCTTGCCATTGACGGTGGTGGTGCAGCCCTGGACATTTTTAAGTTGCATCTGGATGGGGACATATCCTTTCAATTGCGCCGTGAAACCGCGACCAAGCGGATTAAACGCAGTGATGGACGCGTTGGCACTCTGTATATACGCCTGATCGTCCGTTCCTGGGGCCAGCGATATATATGCCGATCCACGGCCATCCAAATGTACGTACCAATTACCATTAGGGCTCTTGTTGTAACCTGCCACGCCAGAACTGGCGGCGATATTGGGTGTGCCCAGTGCTGGGGGCATACGCATCTCGCGCAGGGCATCGGCATCGCTGATCCAGAAGCCATCTGCCTGGCGCGCCACATGGATGGTGAAGAAATTGAGTGCGATGTGCGCATAGTTGTCGACATAAACCGGTGTAATGGATTGCTGCAATACCCAGGCGTACACCTTATTGAGCGCTGCAAGGGAAGCCAGTTTGGTCGCGGTGTACCAGTGGGTGTAAATATCGATGGGTTTCAGCCGATGGGGCGTATTGGTCATCTCGAAGGTCTGGATAACGTTCTCATAGCCCCAGAATGGGCCGAGCCACTGGTTGGTGAAGTAATCTTCATTGGCATCTGGCGCGAATACCTGCAGGTACGGCCCCCGGTGAATACCAATCGGAGGCACTGCGGTAACGCTGGGATCTTTTTTGCTGATGTAGCTAGACCCGCCATTGATGTTCATCAGCCCAGCCTCATAAGCCAAGCCTACCACCCGGGCATCGGGCTCGCAGTCTCCAGACCATTGATCAATCACTACTGTTTTATCCGGTGGCGCCAAGTGTTTGTCCATCCATTTTGCGGCGCCTACCGCTTCCATATAGGGGCTAAAATGATAGCCGGGTACGGGCAGATTGATACCCGGATAGTCTTTGCCGGCCTCAATAGCTGGCCATTCGAAAGGATGGGACCACATGTGTGAGCCCATTTCGACATAGGGCAACTTGAATATCGCTCGGGCGACTTTAACCCCGAGCGGTGCCATCGCCGGGTAAAGCCCCCGGTCGCCGGGTAGGAGATCGCCAACAATGATGGATCCAGTGAAAGGCAGCTTATAGCGCTCCAGGATCCTGTGCATATAGACTTCCCCCGCAATATGATAGGGGGGGAAGTCAGCACGACTCACAAACCCGTCGCCGTCGGTATGGGCCATGAATAAGCGCCGGCCACTTTCGGTAGTCGTGTCCGGGACCGGCATTTGCGGAAGCCGCAAAGCTTCGCGGTAGAGCGCGAAGGGGTCCACCAGCCAGCGGGTGTCGTGATTGGGCAGGGTTTCCAAAACGTAAGGCGCCAGAATGTAACCACCCCAAGGCGTAATGGCGGCGGCGTCCTCGGTGGCACCATCGCCGGTGAGTGACAGCCATACCCGGCTGTCCGCGGGCGCCCGCAAACTTACAAAATCACGGATGCGCGCCCGGATGGGCATTTCATAGCCAAAATGCGGAGATTGGTGTTGGACCTGTAAATTAACAGGCGGCGTGCCGCTGGGTGCGGCCATGTCAAAGCTTCTGTACAGGGCATCATCACCACTGGCCGCGAAGTCTCCGATGAAAAGTACGGGAATCCCTGCGGCACGGCACTTTTCCAGCCATTGGCTATAAGCGCTGACATTTTTGACGGGATCGCCGTCGCTCCAGACGATCACGCCCGCAAACTCGCCGGCATGTGGCGCGGGGGGCAGCGGATCACCTAATGACCGCAGGTCGGGTATATAACCCAAATACTCCAGGGGCATGACACCGGAGCTAAAAGCGGAACTGTCCTCTACTTTTTGGTTGCTGCTGTAAAGCATCAGGACATGGCGCGGCATCGGTTCGCGTAATCCGGCACCGACCGCGGTCAGTTCGCCGTTGGTGACATAAGGGATAAAGCCCAGATGTGCTATCTTTTGCGCGGCTGCCCACCAGTCGGCACGCTGTATCTTGGTTGGTAGATAGTCGATGACGATTACGGGGGTGCCAGCGGCTTTCACTATATCCAACTCTTTCAGGAGAGCTTCGCGGGTGTCTTGCTGCACCGGTTGATATCGCTGGGTTGCCTGATCCCACTCGTTAAAGAGTGATTCGGCCGCGACTGCGGCAATATCTTTCCTGATTTCCGGGAACACGGAGAAACCGCGATTTGTGATGAGTTGTGCAGCAGGGTGCGCTGTTTTTAACGCTTTGATGAAAGCAATCAATCCCTGACGTTGTGCGGCCAGCGCTTCCGGAGTCTTGCTGACCAGTTCGTAAGAGTCCAGGGTGTCAAGAAAAAAAGCGTGATAACCCTTTTGCCAAACAGGATCGACCACGTTGTGGAGCAGGTAGGCACGGCAACTGGCGTCACCAAGATTGATAATTTCCCCACCCCAATTGGGATTCGTACCCATGCCACAACTGCTGGGAAGGTCGCGGTAAGCATCATCGCCGGGAACCGTTTCTCCGACGCTGATGTAAGCGAAAGGCGTCTGATGGCTATTGAACGTGTCGGGCAGTCGCTCAGGTCCGGGGTTGACAATCACCCAGTCGAAATCCTGAAAACCGGAAGGAAGCGGGCCGCTGCCATAGTAAAAACCCACCGACGGACCTGCGAAAGCGGTGGCCATACCCAGCAATGTACCCAGTAGGATCAGGGCGGTACGCAAAAACCAAGGCATTTGTTTCTCCTTCCTGATCGCCATCAAGGTTCAGGCTGCTCCAAATTTTTCTTAAGTTCTGCTCGGGCGGGCGCGTGCTGTAGGCAGGTTAACCACGCACCACACGACCCGTCACGTACTTTGCTGATGCAACGGATGTTAGTCGATAATCAGGCGCTGCGCTACGTGTTCACCATCTAGTTAACGGCAACGTTGAGCGGAGCGTTGTCCGGGTAATACGGCGCGTTATATCATGTATAGGTTATGAAAAGTATCATAAATACTGATTAGTGTTTATGATTTGTGGGCACTATAGTCACTTCATCGCTGCAGACGTAGCGATTGCGTCGGAGGCACCGGCGTCGGATAACTGCATGGAGGTGGCATATGGCCGTCAAGACCTATAGCGCGGGTGTGAAGGATTACCGGAACACCTATTGGGAACCGGATTACAGCGTCAAGGATACGGATATCCTTGCCGTATTCAAGATTACTCCCCAGGCGGGCGTGGATCGTGAGGAAGCCGCTGCTGCGGTTGCCGCCGAATCCTCCACCGGCACCTGGACCACGGTGTGGACCGATCTCCTCACCGATCTCGACTACTACAAGGGCCGTGCGTACAAGATTGAAGACGTTCCTGGCGATGATACCTGCTTCTATGCGTTCATCGCCTACCCCATCGACCTGTTCGAAGAAGGTTCCGTGGTCAACGTCTTCACCTCGCTGGTCGGTAACGTCTTCGGCTTCAAGGCTGTCCGTGCCCTGCGTCTGGAAGACGTGCGTTTCCCGATCGCCTATGTCAAGACTTGCGGTGGCCCGCCCCATGGCATTCAGGTCGAGCGCGATATCATGAACAAGTATGGTCGGCCGCTGCTGGGCTGCACCATCAAGCCCAAGCTGGGTTTGTCGGCCAAGAACTATGGCCGTGCCTGCTATGAGGGTCTGCGTGGCGGTCTGGACTTCACCAAGGACGACGAAAATGTGAACAGCCAGCCCTTCATGCGCTGGAAGCAGCGTTTCGACTTCGTCATGGAGGCGATCGAGAAAGCGGAACGGGAGACCGGCGAACGCAAGGGGCACTACCTGAACGTCACCGCACCGACCCCGGAAGAGATGTACAAGCGTGCGGAATACGCCAAGGAAATTGGCGCCCCCATCATCATGCATGACTACATCACCGGCGGTTTCTGCGCCAATACGGGTCTGGCCAACTGGTGCCGCGATAACGGTTTGCTCCTGCACATCCATCGCGCTATGCATGCTGTGCTCGACCGTAACCCGCACCACGGTATCCACTTCCGTGTGCTGACCAAGATTCTCCGTTTGTCCGGCGGCGATCATCTGCACTCCGGTACGGTGGTAGGCAAGCTCGAAGGCGACCGCGAGGCAACCCTGGGCTGGATCGACATCATGCGGGATAGATTCATCAAGGAAGATCGCAGCCGCGGTATCTTCTTCGACCAGGACTGGGGCTCTATGCCGGGTGTCATGCCGGTCGCTTCCGGTGGTATCCACGTTTGGCACATGCCGGCGCTGGTTACTATCTTTGGTGATGACTCGGTGTTGCAGTTCGGTGGCGGCACCCTGGGCCACCCCTGGGGCAACGCGGCTGGCGCTGCTGCCAACCGCGTTGCGCTGGAAGCCTGTGTGGAAGCCCGCAACCGCGGTGTACCCATCGAGAAAGAAGGCAAGGCCGTCCTCACTGACGCCGCCAAGCATTCTCCCGAACTCAAGGTGGCCATGGAAACGTGGAAAGAGATCAAGTTCGAGTTCGATACCGTCGACAAGCTGGACGTCGCCCACAAGTAAGCACGTTTATCGTGTACCCCGGCGGGATACTTTTAGATTCCCGCTCCGGTGGGCACGTCTTGATGCCTAGGAGCTTTTTATGAGTGAAGTGCAGGATTACAAGTCCCGTCTCTCCGATCCGGCGAGCCGGAAGTTCGAGACCTTGTCTTATTTGCCCGCTTTGACCCCGGCGCAGATTCGCAATCAGGTCGAGTACATCGTCTCCAAGGGTTGGAATCCGGCTATTGAGCACACCGAGCCGGAGAATGCCTTTGATCACTACTGGTATATGTGGAAGCTGCCCATGTTCGGTGAAACCGACGTGGATCACATCTTGAAAGAGGCGGAGGCCTGTCACAAGGCCAATCCCCATAATCACGTCCGTCTTGTTGGTTATGACAACTACAAGCAATCCCAGGGCGCCGCTCTGGTGGTTTATCGGGGCAAGACCGTATAAGTCCCGTGCCGTATCTGTAAGGCACTTCACGCTGAGCAGATACGGCGCTTGTCGAGAGCATTCGGTGATACGCCTTCGCGCTATCGTGAATGTTCCCGTCAAGTGCCGTGTTTCCCTGTCCAACAATGATTGTCCGAGGAGAACCATCTCATGAGCGACCATCTGGCCGAATATCGCATCAAAAAAGAACCCTACTACCGGGCCACCGGTGATGAAATAGAGCTTTACGAAGCCGCTTATAGCGTGCGTATGCCGATGATGCTCAAGGGTCCCACCGGTTGCGGCAAGACCCGCTTCGCGGAGTATATGGCCTATAAGCTGGGTAAGCCGTTGATCACCGTGGCGTGTAATGAAGACATGACGGCCTCCGATCTGGTCGGACGTTTCCTGCTCGACCCGCAAGGCACCCGCTGGCAGGATGGTCCGTTGACCATGGCGGCGCGTTTGGGTGCCATCTGCTATCTGGACGAAGTCGTGGAGGCCCGTCAGGATACCACCGTGGTCATCCATCCGCTGACCGATAATCGCCGGATTTTGCCGCTGGAAAAGAAGGGTGAATTGGTCCAGGCACACCCCGATTTTCAGTTGGTGATCTCTTATAATCCGGGCTATCAGAGCCTCATGAAGGATCTGAAGCAGTCGACTAAGCAGCGTTTTGGTGCGCTGGATTTCAATTACCCCGATCATGAGGTTGAGACGGAAATCGTTTCCCATGAGACGGGTGTCAGCAAGGACGTGGCTGGTAAGCTGGTGTCCATCGCCGAGCGCGCCCGTAACCTGAAGGGACATGGTCTGGATGAGGGCATCTCCACCCGGATGCTGGTCTACGCTGGCTCGCTGATCAGCAAAGGTGTCGAAGCCAAGGCGGCGTGCCGGGTGACGCTGGTGCGTCCGATTACCGATGACCCGGATATGCGCGATGCCCTGGATGCAGCGGTGACTACTTACTTTTGAGTTCTCACGTTCGCCTTGCAGTAAACGGGGTCGCAACGATCACGGAGGACGCATGAAACGTCTGGAAGATTATGCAGAACTGCTGGAGGTTTTTGGCGAGGAAAGCCAAGCCGTTCTGCAGAGTAACTGGCAGGAGGCCGCCCGGATTTTCAGTCCGGCCGGTCTGGATCAATACCTGGATGGCGCCATGGGTATGCGCTCGCTGGGTAAGGGCGATGGCTTGGTGAGCAGTTATCTGGATGCCGCCCCCCACGTCGCCCGCGAAGTGGGAGAGGATGCCGTCTGGGAGTTGGTGGGTGCCGTTATGAAGATGGCGTCCAAGACCAGTGGCGCGGTGTTGGAGGCAGTGGTGTCCACCAGTCCGACGGCGGCCAATCGTCTGGCCGATCTGGAGCTTTTCAAAAGTTATCTCGGCATGCTGGACCGCCTGCTGGCCCAAGTACCCCGGGCGGTGCGACCGATGCTGGAACATATTGATCAGCTCTTCGGTTATCTGACCCTGGGGGGGCTGCGTCGTTGGGCTTTGTGGGGCGCGCACGCCCATCGCACGGATTTTGAGGCGCAGATCGCCTACTTTTCCCTAAAAAGTCCGGAAGCGCTGGCCATGCTCCAGCAGGAGCGCAAAGGCACGCTATTTGTGGATATCCAGCGCCGCCTGCGCATGTATCTGCGCGCGTTGTGGGGGAGGGATTTCTTCCTGCGTCCTACTAGCGGTGACTTTGAAGATCGCGAAGGTTACCGGCCCTTCATCGAGGGGATTTTTATCCACATTCCCGATGCTTATGACGACTGGGGAGGCGTCGACGGGATGACGCGTTATCGCGCCGTGGCAGCCCATGCGGCGGCGCATGTTGCTTATATGCCAAAGGCTATTTCGGCTGAGGCACTCAACCCGGAACAGATGGCGGTAATCGGTCTGTTTGAGGACGCCCGGGTGGAGGCGCTGGCCATGCGCGCTTTCCCCGGGATCCGGGCTATCTGGTTGCCTTTTCATACGGCAGTGGCTGGGCCGGTCGCCAGTATGGGAGAGCTGTTTTCCCGGCTGGCGCGGGCCATTATTGATCCTGCCTATGAAGATGATAACGCCTGGGTGCAGGAAGGTCGGCAGGCCTTTATGGAAGCCGAGGCGCGTTGGGACGATCCACAGCTCTCCTGGGATTTGGGGGTGCGTCTGGCGGACAGCCTGCGTAAAGAGAAGGTGACTTACCACGCCCGAACCGATATTCCCGATGTCCTCTACCGCGATGACAACCGCTATATCTGGGAGTTTGAAGAAATCGACTGGGAGCACGAGGCGACCCTCCTGCCTGGCGCGCAAGTCAGAAAGTATGTCAACGTCATGGAGATGGTCAACGAAATTGATACGGAACTCGCTGGCGATGATGCACAGGAAGTCTGGGTGCTGCAATCGGAGCTCTTTCCCTATGAAGATATGGGGTTGAGCTATAACCAGTTGGAAGGTAAGGAGCCGCTTTCCGATCCTTACCATTATTCGGAATGGGATTATCAGATTCAGACCAGTCGCCCCCATTGGGCGACGGTGCTGGAGCGGCGCCCGCGCGTGGGCGATGTCACTGTCGTACGTGAGGTGCTGGAAAAGTACAAACCCGTTTCCAGCCGCCTCAAGTATCTGATCGAAGCCTTGCAGCCCCAGGGCGTGCAGCGTTTGCGCAAGCAGGAGGATGGCGACGAGATCGATATGGAAGCGGCGGTACGCGCTCTTGTCGATATCCGCATGGGTCTGGCCCCGGATACCCGCATTCACATGCGCACACTGCGCAAGGTGCGCGATTTGGGCGTGCTGGTGCTGATGGATTTGTCGGAGTCTACCAACGATAAGGTCTATGGTTCGGAAGATACAGTCCTTCAGCTTACCCGTGATGCGACCTCCTTACTCGCCGATGCCATGAACCGCATTGGTGATCCTTTCGCTATTCACGGATTTCATTCCGACGGGCGGCATGATGTGGCATATTACCGCTTTAAGGACTTTGATGAGGCATATGGTGACGCGGCTATGGGACGCATTGCGGGCATGACGGGTAAGTTCTCGACCCGTATGGGGGCGGCGCTGCGGCATGCCGGATACTATCTCCGTCAGCAGCGACAGAGTAAAAAGCTGCTGCTGGTCATCACCGACGGTGAACCGGCGGACATCGATGTGCGCGATCCGCAATATCTGCGCTACGACGCCAAGCGTGCGGTGGAGGAGTTGCAGCGGGACGGGGTGATTACCTATTGCCTCAGTCTGGATCCCCACGCCGACGAGTATGTGTCGCGGATTTTCGGGGCGCGCAATTATCAGGTAATTGATCATGTCGAGCGTTTGCCGGAACGTTTACCCATGCTCTATGGGGGCCTGACCCAGTAGCTTTGAAACTGGGGAGGCACCAGCGCTGGCTGGTTGAGTTGCTGCTGGCAGGATTTTATGTTTTTACCCAATGGCGTGGATCCACAGCCGTGCCGGAGCGAGGTGACGCTGACGCCCACACCCCCCTACTGGTAAACGGGCAAGGGCGTATCGTTGGCCGCTACGTTGGTGCGATTTCCTTACCCATCATCCTCTGGCACTTGCTTTGGATACATTTATAGATTTCACAGCCTGCCCTCTTCCTGCTTCCGGGGGCGAACCGGCATTGGGGCAGTGGCTCGCACCATGGCCTTATTACTGCGATGTTGGCCTGTCTCCACCGGGCAGGCGGGTCTGCGATGATGGTGCGCATACAACCGTTCCCAATCACGGCGAGCTTCAGCGGGTTTGGCGCGTGCCAAGGCCAGCATGCCAAAACCATCGTCATCCCAGCCGCAGTCGCTCAGCACGGCTTCGGGCCAGCGCTGCATATAGGCATCGCGCATGACCTTTTTGCCTAACTCGGCCAGCTCCTCCGCAACACCCAGCGCCAGCGCCCGTGTCTCCCATGCATCCCATTCGAATAGCATTTCTTCCGTGGCAATCATGTGGCATTCTCCCGCAGTTGTCATGATGACCGGGTCCGCCAGAACGGTGCGTTGATCGGCGCCCCTGTTTTTTACGGACATACTTTTTAGGTGTAGTTCGGAATTCTGGCAGCGTCAAGGACGCTTTTCGGTATTCTGTACTCTGCGAGCTTGTGCAGAGGTCGCCGGAGCGGCGGCCATATGCTAGTTTATGCGGGAGATGCTTGCTCTTCTGTGGGCAGGATTGTGCTGGGGAGCCAACAAAATGATATGCAGTATGACCGGGTTCGCCCGCTGTGAAAGTCAGGGGGCTTGGGGCGCGCTGGCTTGGGAGCTGCGCACCGTAAATCATCGTTTTCTTGATGTCGGTCTGCGCCTGCCCGAGGGCTTGGGCGCCCTCGAAACAGCGGTACGGGCACGCTTGCAAAAAACGCTGGTGCGTGGCCGGGTGGATGCCTGGTTGCGTTTTCAGCCTGCGGCAGGAGGGTCGTTGCGCCTTAATATGGCACTGGCGACGGAGCTGCACGGACTCCATGGGGAACTGAATGATATCTGGGATCTGGGTGAGACTGCGTTTAATCCGTGGGATGCGCTGCGCTGGCCGGGCTTGGTGCAGGCGTCTGGCACAGATACGGATGTGGAGGCGCTGGAGGCAGAAGTGTTGGCGCTGCTGGACCGGGCGTTGGCCGAGTTGCAGGAGGCGCGGGAGCGGGAAGGCGCTGCTTTAGCACAACTGTTGCTGAATCGTGTGGATGCGATTGCCGGGCAGACGGCAGCGTTGCGCAACCATTTGCCAGATTTGGAAAAGGCGCTGCGCGAACGTTTGCAGGCGCGCTTGCAGGAACTGGCGCAGCAGGTGGACGCGGGGCGTTGGGAGCAGGAGCTGCTCTTTTACTTGCAACGTCAGGACGTAGCGGAAGAGCTGGACCGTCTGGACACCCATCTGACCGAATTGCGGCGTATCTTGCAGCGGCGCGAGGCAGTGGGCAGGCGCCTGGATTTCCTCATGCAGGAACTCAATCGAGAGGCCAACACCCTCGCTTCCAAGGCCGGAGACAGTCAGGTGACTTTTGCCTCGGTAGAGCTGAAAGTGCTCATCGAACAGATGCGGGAGCAGGTACAGAATGTGGAGTGAAAGCCAATGACGGGTGGCGCAGAACGCGGTATCCTGTGGATTATTTCGGCACCCAGCGGCGCGGGAAAGACCAGTCTGGCCCGGGCGCTGGTGGCGGCGACCCCGCAATTGCGCACATCCGTCTCTTACACCACACGGCCCCCGCGGCCGGGCGAGGCAGAGGGAACGGACTATCACTTCGTTCCCATGGAGACCTTCACGGCCATGGCGGAGCGGGGTGAGTTTCTGGAGTATGCCCGGGTGCATGGCAATGGTTATGGCACCAGTGAACCTTGGGTGAAGAGCCAGTTGTTCGCTGGGGCCGACTGTCTGCTGGAGATCGACTGGCAAGGTGCGCGGCAGGTGCGGGAAAGATTACCGGGGCAGGCGGTCAGTATTTTTATCCTGCCGCCCTCTATCGCCGCCCTGGCGGAACGTCTGCGCGACCGCGGCCAGGATTCGGATGCGGTTATTGAGCGGCGGCTCTCGGCAGCCCGAGAAGAGTTGTTGCATTATGACGAGTTTGACTATCTGGTGGTGAATGACCACTTCCAGGACGCGTTAGCCGACTTGCAGAGCATTGTCCATGCCGAGCATTTGCGGCGGAATTATCAGCAGTATGCACAGCATCAACGATTAAAGGATCTTCTCGGTATTGGCAATTGATATTGATAAAAAGGTGAATAGACGATGGCACGAGTAACAGTGGAAGATTGTCTGGATCATGTAGATAATCGTTTCGAATTAACGTTGGTAGCGGCGCGGCGGGCGCGGCAATTGGCTTCCGGCGCGATTCCGGAGGTGGAGCCGGGACGTGACAAGAATACGGTCATTGCTCTGCGCGAAGTGGCTGCCGGCAAGGTGGGCCGGGCGATTCTGAATGAGCAGATGCCGCCACCATTACCCAACTTCCCCGGTGCGGCGAACCGCGAAGCGGCTGGAGCTGAGGATGTCTCTGGCGAGTGAAAGCGAGCTGGGTGCAATGGTGCCGAGACTGCCGCTGGCAACAGCGATGGGCGAGGTGCTGCGTCTGCCGCCGGTTTCTCCGGCCTTAGAGGATCCTTGCGCGCCCCTGCGCGCGTTGCTCCAGCAATACATGACCCCTGAAGAGGTGGTGCGTGCGCGTGAAGCCTACGAGTTGGCGGCCACCGCGCACGGAGCACAAACCCGGCGTAGTGGGGAGCCTTATATTCATCATCCGGTGGCGGTCGCCTGCATTCTTGCCGAGTTGCAACTGGATATTTTCACCATTCAAGCCGCCTTGCTCCATGATGTGATTGAAGATTGCAATATCAGCAAGGAAAACATCATCGAGCGCTTTGGACCCGAAGTGGCGGAGATGGTGGACGGGGTCAGTAAACTCGGTCAGGTACGCTTTGAGACCCGCGAAGAGGCGCAGGCGGAGAATTTCCGCAAGATGTTCCTGGCCATGTCGCGCGATATCCGGGTGGTGCTGATCAAACTGGCCGACCGTTTGCACAATATGCGTACCATGGGCGTGATGAAACCGGAGAAACGGCGGCGCATTTCCCGGGAGACTCTGGATATTTACGCCCCCATCGCCCAACGTCTGGGAATTCACGCCATTCGCATCGAGTTGGAGGAGATGGCCTTTTCTCATCTGTATCCGAAGCGCTGGCATACCCTCAATGAGGCGGTAAAGGCGGCGCGGGGCAACCGCAAGGAGGCCGTTCAGAAGATCGAGCACGCCCTGGAGGATCGCCTCCGCCAGGAAGGATTCGCAGCGCAGGTCAGTGGGCGGGAGAAGCATGTCTACAGCATCTATCGCAAGATGCAGAAGAAAGGGATGTCCTTCGGAGACATCCACGATCTGCATGCTTTTCGGATCATCGTCGCCGACGTGGATACCTGTTACCGCGTTCTCGGCATTATTCACAGCCTGTATCGGCCGATTCCGGGGCGGTTCAAGGATTACATCGCCATCCCCAAATCCAACGGTTACCAATCCTTGCATACGGTGCTGCTAGGCCCTTTCGGGCACCCCGTCGAGGTCCAGATCCGCACGGAGGATATGCACCGGGTGGCCGAGGCGGGGGTGGCGGCCCATTGGCTCTACAAGACGGGCACCAATAACGCGCATGCCGAAGTCCAGGCGCGCGCCTGGTTGCAGCGTTTGCTGGAACTCCAGATGCAGGGCGGAGATTCCCAGGAGTTTCTGGAGAGCGTCAAGCTGGATCTCTTTCCCGACGAAGTGTATGTCTTCACCCCCAAAGGCAAGATTCTCAGCTTGCCGCGCGGGGCGACGGCGGTGGACTTTGCCTATGCAGTGCATACGGATGTGGGGGATCAGGCCGTGGCGGCCAAGGTCAACGACATCTACGTGCCTTTGCGCAGCCTCCTGAATAATGGGGACAAGGTGGAGATTATCATGGCGGCCTCGGCGCACCCGCAGCCGGGTTGGCTGGACGTGGTGGTAACGGCGAAGGCGCGCAGCAGCGTACGCGCTTACCTGAAGACCATTCAGCGGGGTGATGCCGAGTTGCTGGGCCGCAATTTACTGGAGAAGGCCCTGCACAGTCTGGGTACTGATCTGAAACAGGTGGAACCCGCGGATTTTCGGCGGGTGTTGACGACGTTCAATACGCAGGATGAGGGGCAACTGCTGGCCGCCATCGGCATGGGCGAGATCTTCCCGTTGGTGGTGGCTCACAAGCTGCTTCCCGAGGAGGAAGACCGCGGGAAGCTGGTGCAGACGGCGCGCCGCCTGGGGCAGGCGGTGAGTCAGTTGTTACCGAGCCGCCTCAACCGTGAGGGGGCCACGAAAAAGCCGCTGCTGATTCGGGGGACGGAGGGGATGCCGGTGACGCTGGCGCGCTGTTGCCGACCCATTCCCGGTGATCCTATTTTGGGTTTTATCAGTGCTGGCAAGGGTGTGGTGGTGCATACCCACGATTGCCACAATATCCGCGAGTGGCGTAAGCGCCGCGACCGTTGGGTGGATGTGCAGTGGGACCCAGAAGCCCCCCAGGGTGAGTTTCCAGTAACGATCCGGGTGGTGGCGGAAAGTGCGCGTGGCGTACTGGCCCGCATCGCCACCCTGATTTCCGATGAAGATTCCAATATTGATCATGTGGACATTGAGCCCCAGGATGGACTCTATACGGGCATCACTTTTACCATACAGGCGCACCATCGTGATCACCTGGCTAAAATCATGCGGAGTTTGCGTAGCCTGCCGATGGTATCCCGGGTACAACGGGTCAAAGGCTAACAAGGAGTTTAATCTATGCCAGTTCCAGTTCAGAGTAATTCAGCACCTCAGGCCATCGGGGCTTACAGTCAGGGGATGGTGCATGACGGCTTGCTCTATCTTTCGGGCCAGATTCCTCTGGACCCTGCTACCGGGCAGATGATGGAGGGCGACTTCACCCTGCAGATTCGGCGGGTGCTGGATAACCTGCAAGCGGTGTGCGAGGCGGCGGGCGGGCGTCTGCAGGATGCCATCAAATTGCAGGTGTACCTCACGGATCTCAGGTACTTCGCGCAGGTGAATCAAGCCATGGAGGCGGAGTTTGCGCCACCCTATCCGGCGCGGGCCGTGGTGCAGGTGGCAGCATTACCGCGCGGCGCGCAAGTAGAAATTGATGGTATCGTTGCCCTGGGTAAGGCGGACTGATATGGAGCGCGCGGAACTGCTTGCCCTGCCCATGCATGTGCTGCTACAGGCACATCCGGCATTGGTTTCGCTACTGGAAGAACGCGGCATTCATTGTGGGGAGTGTTTCATCGCCGAGCGTGAAACGCTGGCGGGGGTAGCCACCATGCATCATGTCGATCTCGACGAACTTCTCGCGGAATGGGCACGTCGCGAGGCCCTGCCGCGCACCGACTAGCATGGCGGTAGCGAAGACGGGACTGTATTTGCAGAGTTCCGTCTCGGCATTGCGCGGGGTCGGCCCCGCGCTGGTCCAGCGTTTGCAGCGCATGGACCTGTGGCGGGTCCAGGATATCCTGTTTCATCTGCCCAGTCGTTATCAGGATCGCCGCCTCATATCCCCTATGGCGACCTTGCAGCCCGGTCAGGAGTGCGCCGTGCTGGGCGAGATTGTCAGTGTCGATCACCAGCGCGGGCGACGTGAACAATGGCTGGTGACCTTGAGTGATGGCAGCGGGCGTCTGCAAATACGGCTCTTTCACATGGTAGGGGCGTTGCGTGGGCAATGGCAGATCGGGCGGCAGCTCTGGTGTTTCGGAGATTTGCGGGGCGGCTTTCACGGCCTCGAAATGGTGCATCCAGAATGGCAGATGGCGGATGTCCCGCAGTTTCAGGCTCCGCGTCACCTCACCCCTTTTTATCCCAGCAGTGACGGCATTACCCAGGCGCAATGGCGGCGTTGGGTGGCGCAAGCCCTGACCCTCCTCGACCAGCTTCCGGACTACCTTGAAAATCGACTGCCTCCGCAGTGGCCCAGTCTGCGCGAAGGCCTGCGTCTGCTGCATGAAAGTGCGGACGAGATGCCCTCTCCGCAGCACCCCGCCTGGCAGCGGCTGGCGCTGGAGGAGTTGCTGGCGAATCATTTGGCGGTGCGTCAGACTCAGCAGTCGGGGATGATGCAGAATGCCCCTTGCCTGCACAGTAACGGGCAGTTGTGGCAGCGTTTCCTGGCGCATTTGCCTTTCGTACCGACGGGAGCACAGGAGCGGGTGATTGCCGAGATTAACGCCGACTTGGCGCGCCGTCAGCCCATGCGTCGCTTATTGCAAGGGGATGTGGGCTCGGGCAAGACCCTGGTCGCGGCGGCAGCAGCGCTGACCGCACTGGATGCCGGGTATCAGGTAGCGCTGATGGCGCCGACGGAGATTCTCGCAGAACAGTTATATACGCGCTTCCGGCAGTGGCTGGAACCGCTGGACCAGGACGTGGGTTATCTGGTGGGCAGCCGCGCGCCGCGCGCCCGTCGCGAGACACTGGAAGCCCTCGCCAGTGGCAGGCTTGGGCTGGTGACGGGGACGCAGGCACTGTTTCAGGCGGGAGTGGAGTTCTCTCGTCTTGGGCTGGTCATCATTGACGAGCAGCACCGCTTTGGCGTGGAGCAGCGCCGTCAGTTACTGGAGAAAGGCACCATGCCCCACCTGCTGGTGATGACCGCTACGCCGATCCCGCGGACCCTGGCGATGACGGTGCATGCGGATCTGGAGGTGTCGGTCATTGATGCATTGCCGCCGGGGCGTACCCCCGTGGAAACCCTGGTGATGCCTGACAGTCGTCGGCCCGAGCTGATCGGGCGGATGCGACATATGTTGGAGGAAGGGCGGCAAATCTATTGGGTTTGTCCGTTGATTGAAGAATCGGAAATCCTCGAATTGCAGGCGGCGGAGGCAAGTTTTGCAAATCTGCAAACGGCCTTGCCCGGCGTGGCCATCGGGCTGGTCCACGGGCGGATGCGCGCCGCAGAAAAAGCGGAGGTGATGGCGGACTTTCAGTCAGGCGCTGTACGCATTCTGGTGGCGACGACGGTAATCGAAGTAGGGGTGGATGTGCCCAACGCCAGTCTCATGGTCATCGAACATGCGGAGCGTCTGGGTTTGGCGCAACTCCACCAGTTGCGTGGGCGGGTCGGGCGGGGGGCGCAGCAGAGCAGTTGCATCCTGCTCTATCACCCCCCCCTGAATGGCAAGGCGCGAGAGCGTTTGCGGGTGATGCGCGAAACCCATGACGGTTTTGTCATCGCGCGCAAGGATCTGGAACTGCGTGGACCGGGCGAGTATCTCGGCACGCGTCAGACGGGCATCCTGCAGATGCGTGTCGCCGATATCCTGCGTGACGAGGCCCTGCTGGCTTTCGTACCAGCATTGGCGGATCAACTGCTGCGGGAAGATCCCGATGCGGCGCAGGCTATCGTGCAACGCTGGCTGGGGAACCGGCTGGACTACGGGCAGGTGGGTTAGCGGGAATCTGTCAGAAGATCATGGACTTTGTGCTCAGACTTCCGGTATATTATGAAATCGTGTGGGTGGAGACATTCGGGGGAATGTGGAGTGGTACGCAAATTCAAGGGCTGGGGACTGTTGGGAGCGGTGCTGGGTGTTCTGGAATTGGTGGGTTGTGCGACGACGACACACCTGCCCTCGGTGCCAGTACACTCGGTAGCCTACTATGCCGCACAGATTCCCCCGCCGGTTGTTCAGCCGGTGGCGCCTGTAGTTTCTCCGGCAATCTCTGCGCCCGTCGCCCAAGCGGTGCATATCGTCATTTCGACTTCCACGCACTCCCTAACGGTTTACAAGGGTGATGCCGTGCTGGCGACCTACCCGGTAGCCATCGGCTTCAATGGTGCTGCCCCCAAACGAACGCGAGGGGATGACGTCACGCCGGTGGGGCGTTATCACATCGGTTGGGTCAGCCGGGACACACGCTATGGCCCCTTTATGGGGTTGACCTACCCTAACCGGCAAAACGCGGAGTGGGGGTTGCGTGAGGGCATTATCAATAAGGCGCAATATCGCGCCATTGTCGCTGCCGTCGACACAGGGCAGATACCGCCGCAGAATACCCCGCTGGGTGGTGAAATAGGCATTCACGGCATGGGTCCTCAATTTGCGGATGACCCTCAGAGCAAGGTGTTCCCCGGACGCTGGACAGCTGGTTGCGTGGCGCTGTCTAACTGGGATGCGCAGCAAATCGCCGCGATGGTGCAGGTGGGGACGCCCGTGGAGATTGTGGGGAATGTCCGCGGATTTCGGCGCAATATTGAATCAGTCAGTGCTGCCGCCCGGTATAAGTCTGCTGCCGCACTCAATACCACTGCGACGTCGAGGGCTGTTACGAAGCCCCAGGATACGGCGATGGATACCCTGGTTGCGGCGCTCGCCCCAACCGCAGCACACTGACTTCAGTGCGTTTTCAGTGCTGCCAGTCGGCGTCCTGACTGAACCGGCAGGCCGCTTCCATACAGTCGCCCAGCGCGACGCCCTCCCGCCAGTTGGCCCGGAAGTACAGCCCAGGGTGCCGGGCGCTTAGGGCGTCGATCCGTCTTACCCGATCCAGATGCCCGATTTCGTACTGTGGGATGGCTTTTGGCCAGATCTGACGGCGGCTGAAAATGGGGTCGCCGCTAATCCCCAGCAGCGGACCGATCTCGCGTAACACCGTTGCCAGCAGATCATTATCATCGCGTCCGGCAAGATCATTCTGACTGCCGCCGATAAAGGCGGTCAGCAACACCTGATCCACCGGTGCGCGCCCGGGAAAGAGGGTGGAGGAGAAGAGCACCCCCAGTGTTTCCAGACCCATGACCCGCGGAATCAGCATGCCGAAACCATCCAGCGGATGCTCTACCTGTGTGCGCTGAAAACCGATGGACAGGCTGCCTACCGCGGGATAAGGGATGGCGTCCAGTTCGTGAGCAAGTGCAGCGTCCGTTGGTGCGAGCAGCTTGGCCGCGGCGCCTGCGGGCAGGGCGAGAATGAGCCGTTTGCTTTGCCAGGTCTGGCTGCCGCTGCTGACCTGCCAAATGCCGTCGCTGTTACCCAATTGGTCGACTGGGGTGTTGCAGCGCAGCGCCGCGCCGAGTGTGCTGGCGACCCTGAGCGGGAGGACCTGCAGACCCTCCCGAAAGGAAATAAGACGGGTTTTCGGGGTGTCAGGTGTTTTTCTCTTCCTGGCGCGCAGTGCGCCGCGCAGGAGTGAGCCACCGTCTTGCTCCAGCGCCACCAGGCGGGGAAGGGTAGCTTGTACCGAAAGACGTGTGGAATTGCCGGCAAAGACGCCGGAGACGAAGGGATCGACCAGCCAGGTGAGTGCTTCATCCCCGAGTCGCCGTCGCACAAAATCAGCAACGCTTTCCTCACCATCCTGCACTCGACGCGGGGCTCGAAAGGGCTCGCCAAGGAGACGCAGGCGGCCGCGCCAACTCAGCAGGCTGCCGCCGAAAAACACACCCGGTTCCAGTGCGACGGGCTGCCGATGGCGATTAAGGATATAGCGGCGCTTGGCGAGCGGGTTGGCTTCGACAATGTCTTTTTCCAAGCGCAGCTCGCGAAGCCATTCCGGGACGATCTGGCCTTTGAGCAGGAGCGAGTTAGGCCCCATATCCCGCAGATAGCCCTCTTCTTGTCGACTCTGCAGTTTGCCACCTGGCTTGGCGCCTGCCTCCAGCAGCAAGGGCGACCAGCCCTGTTTGCGGAGGAAATAGGCCGTGGCCAGACCGGAAATGCCCGCGCCGATAATGATGACGTCTTCCATAGGGTTATGACTCCTTACCCAGGTAGTAGGGGCTCCGCAGGTACCAGCCATGTACGTGGCGCAGCAGGGCGATGAGGACGGCGGTGACCGGTAGTGCGAGCAGTAGGCCGACAAAGCCGAAGATTTCGCCGCCCGCGAGCACAGCAAAAATGACAGCGACCGGGTGCAGGCCGATGCGATCCCCCACCAGATAGGGGGTGAATACCATGCTTTCCAGTAGTTGGCCGATGCCAAAGACGATGAGTACCCAGAGGATGGGCAAAAAAGCGCCGGTTTGCACATACATGGCCAAGCTGGCCATGGCTATCCCGCTCACGACGCCGAGATAGGGCACAAAGCTGAACAGTCCCGCCACCAGACCGACGAGGATGGCGGTTTGCAGGCCGATAATACTGAGGCCAATGGCGTAACTGGTGCCGAGGGCCAGCATCACCAGGAGCTGCCCGCGCAAAAAAGCCATGAGCATGGCGTCAGCATCACTGGCCAGGTGCCGAGAAATGGGCAGATAGTGCGGGGGAATCAGTGCGGCAATACGGGCAATGAGGCGTGGCCAGTCGCGCAGCAGATAGAAACCCAGAACGGGCACTAAAATGATGCTGAGTACACTGCTGATCAGGCCGGAGCCGGAGCTCAGTGCTACCTGCAGACTGCGTCCCAGCCACCCCGCCAGTTTCTGGGCATTGGCGGTGGCGTAACGGGTGATACTTTGGCTATCGAGGTGGATGCCGATTCGTGCGGAGAACTGTGGGATGATCTGGCTTTGCAGAAGTGCTGCATATTTTTGCAGATATTCGATGAATAGCAGGGACTGGTGACGGATGACGGGAAGCAGGGCCATGGTGATTCCCGCCAGGATCAGGATGACGAGGACGAAAACCAGTGTGGTGCCCCAGGTTCGACCGATTCGGTGGCGTTGCAGGCGGGTCACCAGCGGATTGCCGAGATAAGCGAGGATGCCCGCGATCAGAAAGGGGCTGAGGATGGGGGAGAGACGATACGTCAGCCAGCCCAGCAGAATAAGGATGGCCAGCACAAAAAATCGTTGCATCGTTCGCGAAGCCCCCTCATCCAGTATTTAGCGGTTATGAGGTCAGGATAACCTAGTCCGGTGCGGCTTCGCTACAGGGCTGCATCGGAGTGTCGGTGGCCCCGGAGATACGGTATAGTCGTGCGCTCTGAAAGAGACAAATATAGGGTCGCCACCAGAGTGCCGCATTACGGGAGAGCCAGGGATTTTCATGGGCACGGTTATAACAGACAGAGGGGGCAGGTGTATCTGTTGCTGTTCCAGCAGCAATGTCGTGAACCAGCGGAGTGATCAGGACGCTGCTGGTGCATCGGGATAATGGGCGTGCTTTTTATTCATTCTTTGACCTGGATGGGACTGGCCAGCGAACGTTTTATTCCCAATCCATATAGGTGCCATGTTTCTGCTATGGGTGCTTTTTTATCTCAACAGAAAGGAGATCGATAAATGGAAAAGGCGGAAGCCGCACTTAATAAACGCGAACGCCGCACCGTATTTTCGCTGGCAGGTATTTTCGGATTACGTTTGTTGGGTCTTTTTTTGGTGCTGCCGGTGTTTTCGGTTTACGCACACGGGTTAAAAGGGGCATTGGAACATCCGGCGCTCATTGGTATTGCTCTGGGTGCTTATGGTTTGACCCAGGCAATTTTTCAGATTCCGTTTGGCAAGCTTTCGGATAAGTGGGGACGCAAGCCGATTATCGCAGCGGGTTTGGTTGTTTTTGCCATTGGCAGCGTGATTGCGGCACAAGCAACGAGCATTGAAGGATTACTCATTGGACGTATTGTGCAGGGCGCTGGTGCCATCGCCGCTGCAATCATTGCGCTGACAGCCGATCTGGTTCGCGAAGAGCGCTGGACCAAAGCGATGGCGGTGATTGGGATTACCATTGGCATCAGCTTCAGTATTTCGCTGATACTATCGGCGCCGTTGGCGCACTGGATCGGTGTCAGTGGCATTTTCTGGCTGATGGCGGTCCTTTCTTTGCTGGCTATTGCGGTGCTCTATCTGGTGATTCCGGAGGCTCCTGCCCAGTTTCATCGCGATGTGGAAATGAATCCGGCGATTCTCCGTACGGTATTGCGTGACCCGAGCCTGCTGCGCCTCGATTTTGGTATTTTTTCTTTGCATACGGGCTTGATGGCCATATTTGTAGTGCTTCCATTGGTGTTGATTGATCCGGATCATCCGTTGCTGGCGCTGAGCGATCAATGGATGTTGTATCTGCCGGTAATATTGTTGTCTTTTATCGCCATGCTGCCAATGATTGTTGTTGGCGAGGCTAAGCATAAACTGAAGGAAGTCTTTATTCTGGCTGTCGCTATTTTGCTGGTCTCAGTCGTGTTGATGGCTTTTTCTGCACATAACTTGTGGTTGATTGCTGTTGCGTTGTTTCTGTTTTTTGTTGGTTTTAACGTGTTGGAGGCGAGTCTGCCTTCCTTGGTGGCCAAGTTCTGTCATCCGGGGGCCAAGGGGACTGCGACGGGTGTGTACACCACGTCTGAATTTCTCGGCGCGTTTTGCGGCGGTCTGTTAGGCGGCCTGCTTTATATACCGGGACAGCATAATTACAGTGATATTTTTTGGGCAGTAGCCGTTATCTATGGGATTTGGCTGGTGGTAGCTCTTACCATGCAGCACCCCCGTTATCTGGCTACCCGTATTTTTCCACTCTCTCTGACGGCGTCGGTGCAAGAAAACTTGCAGGAGCGTCTGCTGCAACTACCAGGTGTGGCGGAAGTGGCTATTTTCACCGATGAAGCGGCGGTCTACTGTAAGGTGGATAGCAAGGTCTATGATGAGAAGGCAATTCTAGACGTGTTGACATCTGACTGCTAATGGGTGGCAGGGCGCAATGCGCGTTTCTTCTGGGTAACGGCCATGGCACCCTCTACACGACCTACCGATACCCGTCTGCCCGAATCCGTTTATCCCGCATAGCACTGCAAATCAATCTGTTCAACCATCTGTTCGTTCTGGTGTTTTTGGGTGGGATCTGGTGCATCCTTCCCTGATCTGATGAGCAGCCTTGCCGTGAGTCTGTAAGAGTTCCGGCGAAGCAACGACTAAATAGATTGAGGACGATAGGGAACAAATCTACTGTGATGGGGGTAGTTTTATAACAATGTCTTATTGTATAGTACCATATGTACGTGGTGCAGGAACCACGCTAAACCTCGATATTGTGTTCCAAAGCAATATCGCCATGGCTAATTCTCCAGCGGTTAAGTACTCTGATATGGAGCGTGTGGAAAAATTATGGACAACCAATCTCGCATGCGGCGCATTCTATGGAGCACACTCAGCGCCCGGTTTGACCGGAATGAATCTCTGGCATTGTTGCTGCGGTGGGAAGGTGCCTACATGGGAGGTGCCCTGCGCACACCGACCACGACCAG
>NZ_DAHVHY010000031.1 GCF_027322205.1 Acidithiobacillus sp. | reverse complement strand
AAGAATGATCCGATCACTCATAACGCAGAGCCTCCGCCGGGGCGACGCGGGAAGCACGCCAGGAGGGATACAAGGTCGCCAGCCAACTCATGATCAGCGCGGCAATGGCCACATGGATCACATCCCAGGGTTTCAGCTTGGAGGGCAACTGGCTGATGGAGTAGACCTCCGGCGAGATAAACTGGACATGTATAAGTTGTTCGAGAGCCGGGACCAGCGTGGGAATATTCAAAGCCAGCAACACCCCGAAAAGCACCCCGAGCAGCGTACCAAAAAGCCCGATCACCGCACCCTGCACCATAAAAATCAGCATGATGCTGCGCGGCGTTGCGCCGATGGTGCGGAGGATGGCGATATCCGTCTCCTTATCGGTGACCACCATCACCAGTGTCGCCACGATGTTGAAGGCGGCAACGGCGATGATGAGCGACAGGATCACAAACATCACCAGTTTCTCCATGCTCAGGGCCTTGAAGAAGTTCTCATGGGTCTGGGTCCAGTCCTGGATATAAAAGGCGGCACCGAGCTGTTGTTGCAGATGGGCGGCGAAGGCCGAGGCGGCAAAGGGGTCTTTGATCTGCATGCGCAGGCCCGTCACGCCCTGGTTCAGCCCGTAGAGGCGCTGCGCGTCACTCAGGTTGATATAGGCCATGCCGCTGTCGTAGGCGTAAATACCGACGGAAAAGAGTCCGACCACCGTGAACTGGCGCAAGGCGGGGGTCACACCCAGCGGCGTCACGCCACCCTGAGGAGAAATCAGGGTGATCTTGTCACCTACGGTCACGCCCAGTTGCCGCGCCAGCGCACGCCCGAGGACGATACTCCAGGGATGGGTCTGCAGGGACTGCAACTCGCCCATTTTCATGTCCTTGGCCAGTTTGTTGACGCGGCTTTCCAGCGCTGGATCAATGCCCTCGATCACCGCACCGCTGACCAGCCCGTCGTGGGAAAGCATGGCCTGCGCCTGCACGTAGGGCGCCACACCCGTCACATCGGGAAGCGTGGAAAGGCGCTTTACCGCCGTCGGCCAGTCCAGCACCGGCACCCCGTTGCCCTGAATGATCACATCGGAAGTCACCGCCAGAATCCGCGAGCGCAGGGTATGGTCAAAACCATTCATCACCGCCATGACCGCGATGAGTGCCGCCACGCCGATGACCATACCCATGATCGCCGTGCCGGTGATAAAGGAGATGAAGTGATTGCGACGCTTGGCGCGGGTGTAACGCAGCCCGATCCAGAGTTCATAAAACCTCATGACTGTTCCGGCCGCAGATGGGGAAAGAGAATCACCTCGCGAATGCTGGGCTGATCGGCGAGCAGCATGACCAGACGGTCGATGCCCAGCCCCACCCCCGCCGTCGGCGGCATGCCGTATTCCAGGGCGCGAATATAGTCGGCATCGAAGCACATCGCCTCTTCATCACCGGCATCCTTGGCCTCGACCTGCGCCCGGAAGCGGGCGGCCTGGTCTTCGGGATCATTCAACTCGGAGAAGCCGTTGGCCAGCTCGCGGCCGGCGATCATCAGCTCGAAACGATCCGTGACCTCGGGGTCGAGATCATTACGGCGCGCCAGCGGGCTGACTTCCAGGGGATACTCGGTGATGAAGGTGGGCTGCTGGAGATGGCCTTCCACCGTCTTCTCGAAGATTTCGATGAGACGCTTGCCCCAGCCCCAGGCGGGCTGACAGGGCAAGTGCAATTGCGCGAGCTTAGCGGCCAGCACCGCGGGGTTCCGCAGATCGGCATCCGCCAGATCGGGGTTATGGGCACGCACCGACTCCATCACCGTCAAACGGTGGAAGGGTTTGCCGAGGTCGATCTCCAGCCCTTGATAGTTTATCGCCGTAGTGCCCAGGGCCGCCTGTGCCGCGGCGCGGATCAGGGTCTCGGTGAGATCCATGGCGCGTACATGGTCGGCGTAGGCCTCGTACCATTCGAGCATGGTGAACTCAGGGTTATGGCGGGGGGAGATGCCTTCATTGCGGAAGTTGCGGTTGATCTCAAAGACCTGCTCAATACCGCCCACCACCAGCCGTTTGAGGTACAGCTCCGGGGCGATACGCAGGTAAAGGGTCATGTCGAGGGCATGGTGATGGGTGACGAAGGGCCGCGCCGTGGCACCGCCGGGGACGGGCTGCATCATGGGCGTCTCCGCCTCATAAAAGCCGCGCTGGCGCAGACCATCGCGCAGGGCTGCCACCGTTTCGGCACGAATCTGGAAAGTGCGACGGGTGGCTTCGGTGACGATCAGATCGACATAACGCTGGCGGAAACGGGTTTCCGGGTCGGCGAGTCCGTGCCATTTTTCCGGCAGCGGGCGCAGGGCTTTACTCAGCAGTTGGAGGCTATGCACCTTGACCGAGAGTTCCCCGGTCTTGGTGCGGAACAAGAGGCCTTCCACACCGATGATGTCGCCGAAATCCAGGCCCTTGAAGCGCGCGTAGACCTCTTCGCCCAGGTTATCGCGGCTGACAAAGAGCTGAATGCGCCCGGACTGATCCTGAATGTCGGCGAAACTGGCTTTACCCATGACCCGACGACTCATCAGCCGCCCGCCGAGCCGCGCCTCAATGGGCTCCTGTTCCAGCACCGTGGTATCCATATCGCCATAACGCTGTTGCAGGTCGTCCGCCAAGGCATCGCGACGGAAGCCGTTGGGATAGGCATGGCCTTCGCTACGCCAGTGTCCCAGCTTGTCGCGCCGCACCTGCATCTGGTCATTGAGTTCCTGATCCACCATCCATCCCCTTCCTGCAAAATACTGAGTGACTACCGCTTACAATCCGGCCTTCAACGCCGCTTCAATGAAAATATCCAGCGCCCCATCGAGCACCTTCTGGGTATCGCCCACTTCGACCCCGGTGCGTAGGTCTTTGATCCGCGACTGGTCCAGCACATAGGAACGGATCTGATGACCCCAGCCGATATCGCTTTTGCTGTCTTCCAGCGCCTGCTTCTCGGCAGCACGTTTCTGCATCTCCATCTCATAGAGTTTGGAGCGCAACATGCGCATGGCCTCGGCCCGGTTCTTGTGTTGCGAGCGGTCGGTCTGACAGGCCACGACAATGCCCGAAGGCACATGGGTGATACGAATGGCCGAGTCGGTCTTGTTGACATGCTGACCACCCGCCCCGCTGGCCCGGTAGGTGTCCACCTTGAGGTCCGCCGGATTGATATCTACCTCGAAACTATCGTCAATTTCGGGATAAATAAAGACGCTGGCGAAGCTGGTATGACGGCGATTGCCGGAGTCGAAAGGCGATTTGCGCACCAGGCGATGGACGCCAGTTTCGGTACGCAGCCAGCCGAAGGCATGGTCACCGCGCACATGGATGCTGGCCGACTTGATGCCCGCCACTTCGCCCTCGGAGACCTCCACCAGTTCCGCCGCAAAGCCATGGGATTCGGCCCAGTGCAGATACATGCGCAGAATCATTTCCGCCCAATCCTGTGCCTCGGTACCGCCCGCGCCGGCCTGAATATCCACAAAGCAGTTTGCCGCATCCTGCGCGCCGGAGAACATGCGCTGAAATTCCAGCTTCTCGACCATGGCCAGGGCGGTGTCGAGATCCGCCTCGACAGCGGCGAGGAGTTCTTCGTCCTGCTCGCTCAGGGCCAACTCCAGCATCTCGCCGCCATCGGCGAGGCTCGCGGTGAGCTTGTCCAAGGGCGTGATAATGGCTTCCAGGGCAGACCGTTCGCGACCCAGTTCCTGGGCCTTTTCGGCGTTGTTCCAGATGGTCGGGTCTTCCAGCTCCCGTTGAACTTCCTCTAAACGACCGCGCTTTTCTTCGAGGTCAAAGATACCCCCTCAGGCCCACGACACGGACCTGGAGATCTTCGTGCAGCGCACGCATCTCATTCACTTCTCTCATGATACTTCCTTTTCCATCAAGTTGCATCAGGGCCATACCAGCGCGCACCCGGTTGCCCTGCACGCAAAGGCCGTAATTATGCGCAGTTTCGGCGCTGATCTCCAGTGTTTCGACTTCGCCGCAAGCGGCTGCGCGCGCTAAAACCCTTACAGACACGGCCCCGCCCGCCCCCGCCCGGCACGGTAGAGCATCGGATGCTCCAGCAGATTTGCGGCCTTGGCCTCAATGTCGTCTTTCAGGCGTTGGGCAGCGTCCGGGTTGTCATCCGAAATATAATCGACAATCGCCAGCAGATCGGCGCTGGCCGCTTCCCGCCACTCAAGTACGAGCACGACGCTTCCTATCAATCAGCGATTGCACCTCATCCATAACCTGGCGATGCGGCACAGTCGGTCGCGTATCATCCAATGCCTTATGCACCCTTTCCCGGAACCATGCGTCATAGGCATCCGGGTCAGCTACCAGACCCACAGGCAAGCCGCCTTCCTTGGTAACGCGAGTGAGCAGGATGCGCACGGCATCCGAAATGGTCAGGCCAACGTTAGCGAGTTTCTCCGCCGCGTCGGCTTTCAGCTTGTCGTCCACGCGAACATGCAGCATTGAGGTTTGAGTCATCGGAATTCCTCCAGGTACTATCCATGATAGTGTATCTCATTAGAGAGACAAGCAACAGTTCTCCGAGAAGCGGTGATATGTTCGCCCTCGGCTTTGAGCGAGAAATAAGCGACGGGTCTGCCAAAGGACTCCGCCAGTCTTGCAGCGCAAATACCATGACGCTACAGACGTTCTTCTATGAAGGTGATCTCGGTGCGCCTCTTGGTTTTCTCAGAGGAATATTCCTGTACCGGTCGCCATTCTGGCTCTGAGTCGCTTTGTCCAGCCGTGGTTCCCAGCTGGGTATGTATTCACCCTGGAGCCTGGGCGGCCTGGCCATGCCGCAAACACAAGCGTGGAAACCACTGGTCCGCACCGACAAGCAGTGCAACGCCGAAGATCAATTTATTCCAGAAATCGCCCAAACAGCTTATACTTGGGGCGAGCGGCCCCGATGAGGACTACGTCATGACGGCAACACCGAAAACCTGGTACTGGGGCGTTTGCGCCACATCAGCGGGCGCGTGGACCAAATCGTCGAGGATATGAGCGATCTCAAGCACCGCATGTCCAGCTTAGAACATGCCATGAATTTCGTGAAACGTGAGGTCAACTTGTAGTCAAGAAACCGACGCCCATCGTCCCGGAGAAAGATAATTTGGTAGCCTTCCAATCGGTGACAACCTTCCCAGAAGGACGGAGATGCTGGTCAGGGCTATCGTGGCAGATCAAAACCAACCCATGCTCGCCCAAGCAAGGTGAGCCAGTATTGGAGGGGGCTATGAAGGTACACTACGACCCAGAAACCGACACCCTGACCATGCGACCAGTGAGCATCCTGTCATGGAAAGTGACGAGGCCAGCCCTGCAGACCATTGAGTACGCCTACGGCTCCCAATGAACACAGGACACAATGATATAAAAGGTCTTGTCACTAGAAATCAAGCAACTAGATCGGCTTCAAGTTGGGCATCATAGATATGGCGGATAAAAGGGAGGTTCTAGCATTTGATTGGGGAATAAATATTATAGGAATATTGGATTTAAGAAAAAATGATTAAGGGAGCAAATAGGATTGTTTCATGTACAGGAACGATCGTTAGCTTCAACGGAAAAATACGAGATATTATGGAGATTTATAAAATACTCGGTTTCTCGTCAGAAACAGATTTTCATATTGATTGTGAACACAATGACATACTGGAAATTACATCTGATATCAGATGGCCGCCAAGACCTGGTGGAGGTTCGATTTTAGGGCCTGGACTGAAAGAAGCTTACAAGCATTACTTTCCTGATAAAGAGATTAGTCCTCCTTCGTATCTTAAAAACAAGGACAGAGAGGCTGATTTTGAATATATATTAAGTAATTGGCGTGATTGCTATATGACTGCTGAACTATGGATTAAATGGAAAAATGAAGAGCTTATGCCGTGAACGTAGTGTCAATCGGGAGTAGCGGTCTAGCAATGGTTGGCGTGGCCAGCTTATTGGAGCATGAAATATGTTGATAGCAATTTTTGCCATACTAGGCGGATGTGTAGGGTATCTTCTCCGTCCAGCAATCCCATTCATAGGGCAACTACCTTTCTATATTGTTATAACTGACGGACAAAATCTTCACGGTATTGAGCGTCTCGCACAACCTTATGCACAGCAATCATTAGAGTATTTGATCGCTGGCGTCGTAATTGGCGGCATGATCGGACTAATTGCTTCATACCTCTATTCTCTGACACAAGACAATGGGTATGATGATGACAAGCCTCATCGCACTCCACCAAGGCTATAATTAATGGTATACAAAAAGAAGGTTTGTGACACTTCAGTTTCTGGACACTTTTGGGGCCTGATTCGACCCTGAAAGTGTCCACCAACCCGTCTACCTTTCAATGTTCGCTAAACCTCTCCGGTGGGCCGCCTCCCGCTGGTGTCGGACCGCAACGATCAGCGCGGTCTCTCCATCATACCGGTACAGCGCGACATACCCGCTGCCCCAGAATCGATCAGCCACTCGCGGTATTCCGGTTCCATGTCTTCTGCCGGACGACCGGCCTCCGGGTGTACCGCCAGAATTTTTACCCCGGCCCGGATGGTTTTAACGGCACGTTGTGCGGCGCCTTTATTCCGCTCCGCCAGAAACCGGTACAGCCGCCGCACATCCAGCAGCGCAGGCGGGGACCAGATCAGACGTGGCAATGTGGTGGTTCTACGTCTTCACCGGCTTCCAGGCGGGACAACCAGGCATCAGCCTCTTCCAGCGTCGCGTGCAGTCCGTTGGACTGATAGGCTTCCCACGCCCGAATGCCATCCTGCCTGAACGCTTCCCGCTGTTCTTCCCGCTCCACAAACTGGCGGATCGCTTCTTTCATCATCCAGTGCACGGAACGGTGGCGCGCGTCGCCCAGACGCTTGATTCGTCTTGCATCTCCAGATCCATCTTGACTGCCATGGGGACGGTGGGCGGGGCTGATGGGGGCATGATCGGGATCTCCGCAGTATTAATTTGTATTAACTTAGCATACCAGTCCTATTATCACCCATACCCACCCGGATCCATAGATCCAAAGTGTCATCAACCTCCTTCGCTCACCAATGCAGCATGCCGAATACGCAACTGCAAGGTAATTGTATCCCGGAACGTATTCACATCCAGTTCATAAGCCATGAGTACGGTCTGCCCCACTCCCACCGGGCAGATGCCATTTTCCACGGCACCGAACCAGATGGCGTCATAGTCCATCGCATCCATTTTCACGATCAGTTTCAAGTGGCTGCCGTCGCCTACCGGGAGGACCTGTTCAATCCGGCCGTGGCTTCTGAAAACGGGGTGCTCCCATTGGCGACCAAAGGGTTCTAAAGCGGCCAGCTCTTCCACAACGGCGAAGCTGGGAATCACCTCCAGCGGACCATCGGTGACAATTTCCGGGCCAACCCTGTGGTCACGCAAAGCGCTCGCCGCGACAGATTCCCATGCTGCTGCAAAGCGCTGCAGACCATCGCGCTTCAAGGTCACCCCGCCAGCGCCCGCATGGCCGCCCCAGGCGACAAAATCATCGGGATAACGGTCGGCAATCTCCGCCAAGGCATTCCGTACATGAAAACCGTGCACGGTCCTGAGCGATGCCGTGATATGTTCCGCGTCATTTTTTGGCGAGAAATAAGCGACTGGCCTGCCGAAAGACTCCGCCAGTCGCGCCGCACAAATGCCGTGGACACCCGGGTGGCCTTCCGGGTCGAATATCGTAATGGCCGCCGCGCCATCCCGAACCTGCTGTGCCGCCTGTTTTGTGCTTCTTTGCAGCATGTTCGACTGAACCGCCTTACGTTCGGTGTTGTGCTCCACGAAATGCTGCGCCAGTTCTTCCGCGGCCGGAGCGTTATCACTCATCAACAGATCAACACTGCCCAGTGCCGAATCCAAACGTCCGCGGGCGTTGATGACGGGCGCAAAATTAAATGCCAGGGTAGCGGCGGTGATGGGGCCTTTGCCGTTCGTAGCAACATACAAGGCCTGCCAAGCGGGCCGCGCCACCGGCGAGTTCATGATCGCTAGGCCGCGGGCGATAATCGCCTTGTTGTTGGTCGATCGCGCCAGATTGACGCAATCGGCCATGGTGCCCAGGGCGACGAGATCTAGAAGGCCACCGAGTTTTGGCGCAGTGGCGGGAAGGTCGCCATCCCGAATCAGCCGCTGGCGAACCGCACAGCACAGCAACCACGCCACATGCACGCCGGCGATGTAAGGATCGGGAAACGCCGAATCCTCGCGCACCGGGTTTACACAAGCCATGGCCGCAGGTGGCGGCCCGGACGCGGGCACGCCGTGATGATCCGTGACGACGACGATAAAACCATGATCCCGCAGCCGGGCGATCCGCTCATGATCCGTGCTCCCCTGATCCGCGGTAATGATCAGGGCGGGACGGGGGGCCTCCGCAATAATGCGGTCCGTCAGGGTTTCGGTGACGCCGTAGCCGTCCCGCAGACGATGTCCGATATAGCTGTGAATCCGCGCTTTTGGGACGCCGAAATAATCCCGGAATGCAAACTTCAGCACCGCATGGGCCGAGGCGCCATCACAGTCGAAGTCGGAAATCAGGAGGATGGGCAATCCTTGTTTTATGGCGGAGACGATACATTCAGAAGCGATGTCGATATCGGGCAGTCTATCCGGGGGCGTCAGAGCACTCAACTGCAGACTCAACAATGCCGGCAACTTCGCCACATCCGCATCACTTAATCTACCGGCAATGATCCGGGCCTGGAGCGGGGTATATCCGAGCTCCAAAGCCGCGCGCAATATCGTCGGCGCCACAGGACGGTCGACAATACGAACGGCTTCCGCAGCCATCTACCAAACGCCCGGCAGCGCATGGCCCGGCCGGGCTGGGCTGCGCCAGAAGCGCCAGCGATCTGCACGCCGAACCGTTAGGCGCTCTATACCACCGCTGGCGAGCACACCCGTCAAACACTCCAGGCGCCCGCCGCTCCGCCACAATGATTGCAGGGCCGGGACCAGCGCCGCGAAAGACTTTGCCGCATCGGGATAGAGCCAGGCCCCGGACCAGACCCAGAGCAGGTCATCGGGGAGTTTTACTGCGGCCTGCAGCGCTTTGGGATAAGACAGAGGCAAACCCAGCCAACGAGCTGCGGCCTGCAGGTAGTCCGCCTCCGCCGCCACGGTCTGCCACTTCGGAATGAGCCGCACAGAGGGCAAACGCCCCTCCCCCCAGGCCCAGAACAGACACCAGGGTTCCTGACCGCTGGCATCGACATCCTGATTGACGGGATGCGCGGCGAGGAGCATCTGCAACTCATTGAGGAAGGCATTCCAACGCCGGGCATCGGCACCGGTGGCTTGCAGCGCCAGCGGCTCGCGGCCCCAGACTTGTTCGGGATCGGGACAGTGCAGGTCGGGCGTGTCGGTGGCCAGCACATACCAGCGCCGGGCGCCGCGCCGCAGAGTCCAGGGGGTATCCGCCATGTGCTCAACAGCAGACGTAAACAGTGCCGCAGCGGCGGCTTCCTCCAGGCCGGGCATGGGCTGTAGCACCGCCCGCCCCGCCTGTCCGCGAAACGCCACCGGCTCCAGGGCGATGACCCAGTGCCCTTCGGTCGCTATACCTTCAGACTCCGCCAATAGTGCCGCCGCCGGCAGCAAGCCGTTGAAACCCAGCAAACGCCCTGCCACCTCCAGAGAGGAAGCAGCCGTTAACCGCTCCGCCCGCCCACGCCCCCAGTAACGCGGCAGCACCGCTCCCAGGTCGTCCTCCGGCACGCCGCGCAACCCCGACAGCCAGAGGCAGAGATCAGCCATCAGCGGTCCAGGATGGCGCGCTGCACGGCCTCCAGACTGGCATCCACGGTGAGCACTTCGCCACCCTGGGCGATAGCGGTATCGGGATCTTTGAGGCCATGCCCGGTGAGGGTACAGACCACCGTCGCGCCCGCTTCAATTTTTCCAGCGCGAGCCGCGGCCACCACCCCCGCCACCGAAGTCGCCGAGGCCGGTTCGCAGAAAACGCCCTCGTATTGCGCCAGCCAGCGCTGCGCCTCCAGAATCTCGACATCGCTATGACCGCCAAACCAGCCGCCGCTTTCCGCCTGCACCTTGTGCGCCTGATCCCAGGACATGGGATGACCGATACGGATGGCCGTGGCGATGGTCTCGGGGTCTTTCACATAGTGGCCGACGATGAAGGGGGCACTGCCTGCCGCCTGAAAGCCCAGCATCTTCGGTCGTTTGCCCGCCTTACCGTGACCATAGGTGCAGACGCCATTACAGAACTTGCAGGAAGCGGTCAGAGGCTGGGACTTGTCAGTCCGCCCGTCGGTGGCTTCGCAGTAACCCATCCAGTGGGCGGTGATATTGCCGGCATTGCCCACGGGCAGTGCGTGATAATCGGGCGCCTCGCCCAGCGCTTCGATAATCTCGAAGGCCGCCGTCTTCTGGCCCTGCAAGCGATAGGGATTGACCGAGTTCACCAGGGTGATCGGCGCATTGGCCGCCACTTCCTGGACGATCTGCATGCCCGCATCGAAGTTGCCGCGAATCTGCAACACCATGGCACCATGCATCATCGCCTGAGAGAGCTTGCCGAGGGCGATCTTGCCTTCCGGGATCACCACGAAAGCGCGCATTCCCGCCCGCGCCGCGTAGGCCGCCGCTGCCGCCGAAGTGTTGCCGGTAGAGGCGCAGATCACCATCTCGCTGCCCTCTTCCTTGGCTTTGGTCACCGCCATGGTCATACCACGGTCCTTGAAGGAGCCGGTGGGATTCAGGCCCTCAAATTTGAGGAAAAGGCGGATATCGAGGCCGAGCTGGCGGGGCATATTGATGCATTCGATCAGCGGCGTATTGCCCTCGCCCAAGCTCACCGCCGGAGTCTCGGGAGCCAGGGGCAGAAAGGCACGGTAATGGTCGATAATGCCGGTATAACGGGTCATGGAGTTATCCTGATTTAAAATGCCAAAATTCAGTGTGGCGGATGGATCACCCTTCCGCCAAACTCTCGACGCGCAGGCGCAATACGGGCTGAACGACCACTGGCAGGGCTTCAATGCGGGCGATGGCCTGCTCCAGGTCACCCTCCCGGCAGCGGTGCAGCAGCAGGACGATGGGCACGCTGTCTGCCTCCGGTGTCTCTTTCTGCACCAGCGCTTCGATGGAAATCTCATATTCCGCCAGCATCGTCGCCACCTGTGCCAGCACACCGGGGCGGTTGTGGGCGTGGATGCGCAGATAGTAAGCGCTCTCCACTTCGGCCATGGGCAGCAGTGGCAAGGCACTCATGGCATCGGGCTGGAAGGCGAGATGGGGCACCCGGTTGCTGGGATCGGCGGTCATGGTCCGCGCCACGTCCACCAGGTCAGCCACCACGGCGCTGGCCGTGGGATCACCGCCCGCACCGCGCCCATAATAAAGGCTCTGCCCCGCCGCATCGCTCTCCACCAGAATCGCATTGAAGGCTCCCTCCACATTGGCCAGCAGATGGCTATGGGGAATCAGGGTCGGATGGACCCGCAACTCGACGCCATCCGCGCGGCGCCGCGCAATCCCCAGCAGCTTGATGCGATAACCCAGCTCGGCGGCATAGACCACATCGGTCCGTTCCAGCGCACAGATGCCTTCCACATGACAATGGGCGAAATCCACCGGAATACCGAAGGCAATGGACGCCATCAGGGTAATCTTGTGCGCGGCATCGCCGCCATCCACATCCAGTCCCGGATCGGCCTCGGCATAACCCAGGCGCTGCGCCTCAGTCAGTGCCTGCTGAAAATCCCAGCCCGCGTGGAACATCTGGGAGAGGATATAGTTGCTGGTGCCGTTGATAATGCCCGCCAACCACTGAATCCGGTTGCCCGCCAGCCCCTCACGGATCGCCTTGATGATGGGAATGGCACCCGCCACCGCCGCCTCGAAGGCGACCATCACCCCCTGCGCCTGCGCCGCCGCGAAAATCTCGTTGCCGTGCTCGGCCAGCAGTGCCTTGTTAGCGGTCACCACATGCTTACTCGCCGCGATCGCAGCCATCAACAAGCTCAGGGCCGGCTCCTGGCCTCCCATCACCTCGACAACCACGTCCACCTCGGGATCGCGTACCACCGCCCAAGGATCGCTGCTGATCCGCGCATCCAGACCCAGTCCCGCCAAACGTGCGGGATTACGCACTGCCGCATGCACTACCCGTAACTCGCGTCCGACCCGGCGCACGATTTCTTCGGCATTGCGCTCCAACACCCGCACCGTGCCCTGACCCACCGTGCCCATACCAAGAATACCGATCCGTACCGGCTCCATTGCATCCGCCATTACAGATCCTCACGAAACATGTGTTTGATGCCGCGGATGGCCTGTCGGGTGCGGTGCTCATTCTCCACCAGCCCGAAACGCACATATTCATCGCCCAACTCACCAAAGCCGATGCCGGGGCTCACCGCCACCTTGGCGCGGTCCAGTACCAGCTTGGAGAATTCCAGGGAGCCCATCTTGCGCAAGGCTTCGGGAATTTTTGCCCAGACAAACATGGTTGCCTTGGGCTTGTCGACCACCCAGCCTGCGGCATCCAGCCCCTCGCAGAGCACGTCGCGGCGCTGCTCATACATCAGCCGGATATCTTCCACGCAATCCTGCGGTCCTTCCAGTGCGGTGATGGCCGCCACCTGAATGGGGGTAAAAGTGCCGTAATCCAGATAACTCTTCATTCGCGCCAGCGCACCCACCAGCTTCGGATTCCCCACCGCAAAACCCACCCGCCAGCCGGGCATGTTGTAGCTCTTGGAAAGGGTGAAGAACTCGACGCCCACGTCCTTGGCCCCCGGCACCTGCAAAAAGCTCGGCGCTTTATAGCCATCAAAGACGATATCCGCATAGGCCAGATCATGCACCACCCAAATACGGTGCTCCTTGGCAAACGCGACAATCCGCTCGAAAAAGTCCAGCTCCACGACCGCCGCCGTCGGGTTGTGGGGGAAGTTGATCACCAGCATCTTCGGCTTCGGCCAGGCGGCCTTGACGGCCTTTTCCAGTTCCTCGAAGAAATCCACCCCCGGCAGCATCGGCACATGGCGCACGTCGGCGCCCGAGATGACAAAACCGTAGGGATGGATGGGATATGTCGGGCTCGGCACCAGCACCGTATCGCCGGGCCCCATGGTCGCCAGCGCCAGATGGGCAATACCCTCTTTCGAGCCGATGGTGACAATGGCTTCAGACTCGGGATCGAGCTGCACGCCGTAGCGGCGCTCATACCAGGTCGTGATGGCGCGACGCAGGCGAGGGATGCCGCGCGACACGCTATAGCGATGGGTATCGCCGCGCTGGGCCGTTTCACAGAGTTTGTCGACAATATACTGGGGCGTGGGCTGATCAGGATTACCCATGCCAAAGTCGATGATATCCTCGCCCCGCTTGCGGGCCTGATTCTTCAGGTCCGTAACGATGTTAAATACATAAGGGGGGAGACGACGGATACGTTCAAAATCACTGTTCATGGTGGCGCGGGCCTTCAGGGTTGTAGCAAATGCCGAAATCGAAGAACAATAGAGAGGCAAAGCGGGCCTGTCAATCCGCATGAGGGACATTCAACATGAAATTACACCTGCAACACGATGGTCACCGCAATGTCGTCCACGCCTACGGGCCGCAGGGCATCGTCATTCACGGCAAGCGCCACGCGCAGGGCCTGTTGGTCGGTGCCGACTGGCTGCACAGCCCCTGGGGACCGGAGCATGCCAACGCGCTCCAGCTCTCGCACTTTGCCGAAGTGCTGGCGCGCAAACCCGATATTGTGTTGCTGGGCACCGGCAAGCGTCAGTATTTTCCGCTGGAACTCATGCGTGCCCTACGCATCGCTGATCTCGCCGTAGAGGTGATGGACACCAGCGCCGCCTGTCGCACCTACAATATTCTGCTGGCCGAAGATCGCGTGGTCATCGCCGCCCTGTTGCCGCCCGAAGCCTGAACCCACCGCCGTCAGCCGAAGAGGCTCTCCGGCGTCA
Source organism: Acidithiobacillus sp. (assembly GCF_027322205.1). GTDB lineage: Bacteria > Pseudomonadota > Gammaproteobacteria > Acidithiobacillales > Acidithiobacillaceae > Acidithiobacillus. Next base: position 9,588 of record NZ_DAHVHY010000031.1, on the reverse strand, counting down.
GCCCTTCCCTTTCAATGTGATGGCGCAGCACCAGCAAGGCCTCTACTTGAATCTGCCGCACCCGTTCCCGGGTAACGCCGAGGCGAGAACCAACCTCTTCCAGCGTCGCCCCGTCGGCACCATCCAGCCCGAAACGCCAGAGCAGTACCAGCCGATGCTTCTCGGTCATGGTTGCAATCCACTGGTGCACCTGATGAGAGAGATCCCGATCGGCCAAGCTCTCTTCCAAGCCCAGCGCATCAACATCGGCCACAATTTCCGCAAGAGGACGATCCGACTCGCGGCCGTGGGGCACATCCAGGCTCGTCATCCGGCCATCCATTTCCAGACAGCCACGCACCGCGTCTACGGGGCGGTCCAAAGCCTCTGCCACCTCCTCCGGCGTCGGCTCCCGCTGCAGGGTTTGCCCGAGACAGCGGGCCGCGCGCAGCACGGCGCTGAGTTCCTTCATGACATGAATGGGCAGGCGGATGGTGCGGGTTTGATTCATCAGCGCCCGCTCAATATTCTGGCGAATCCACCAGGTCGCGTAGGTGGAAAAGCGAAAACCGCGCTCCGGATCAAATTTCTCCACCGCCCGGATCAGCCCGAGATTGCCTTCTTCGATCAGGTCCAGGAGCGGCAACCCCCGGTTGATATAACGCCGCGCCACCTTTACCACCAGACGCAGGTTACTCTCTATCATGGTGCAGCGTGCCGCCTGATCTCCGGCCTGAACCCGGCGTCCGAGGGTGACCTCCTGTTCTGCCGTCAGCAGCGGACTATGCCCGATCTCCCGCAGATAGCAGCGGGTAGCATCCCAATCATGGGCCTCACCAAAATCTTCTACCCAATCGGCTTTTTCCGGAACATCCTCTTCCTTCTCCGAGGCTCCTGCCTGAACGCCCGCTTCCTCGTCCCTGTTCGCGCTTTTCATCCGACACACTCTCCAGAGGCTACCGCAACCGTTCCCGCCAGCAAGGGGACAAAATGGCAGGTGCCCAGCAGAATCACCTGCGCCGTGCTGCCATCCCAATGACTGACTTGCAAGTGCTGCTCGATGCCTTCTTCTACCGGCATCACCAATCTACCCCCGGCCCGCAACTGACGATAAAGGGGCGCCAAGGCGCAGGGCACTGCAGCCGTAATGACAATCGCATCAAAGGGCGCCTTTTCCGGCCAGCCACCACTACCATCGCCGTGATGCAGATGCACCTGACGATAGCTCAGCCGCCCCAGCAACGCCTCCGCCATCTCCTGAAGCGGGCCGATACGCTCAATGCTGAAGACCTCCGCCCCCAGTTCTGCCAGCACGGCGGTCTGGTAGGCAGAACCGGTACCAATCTCCAGCACCCGCTGCGGTATGTCCCTACCCTCCAGGATCACCTCCATCATCCGCGCCACGGTCCAGGGCTGGGAAATAGTCTGCCCATAACCGATGGGCAAGGATACCGGCTCATAGGCACGCCCCGCCAGCGCCTGCGCGACAAAGCGATGGCGCGGAACCCGATTCATCGCGTCCAGCACCCGCTCGTCACGGATACCTTCCGCGCGCAGACGGAGCACCATCCGCCCCCTGGTACGCGGGGAGATCATGCCGACTTCAGGACTCAAGGCTAGCAATGAAGCAGCCATTGGTTCAAACCATCGAGAAAATTGTAGCGGGTCATATCCAGATCCAACGGTGTAATGGAAACGTAACCGCGGCGCACCGCGTCAAAGTCGGTACCAGGACCAGCATCGGCCTCCCGCCCGGAAGGGCCAATCCAGTAAACAGGATCGCCACGGGGATCCGCCGCCGGTATCACCATGTCACTCTTGTGGCGACGCCCCAGACGTGTCACTTCAAATCCGCGAATTTCATCATAGGGCAAATCCGGTACGTTCACGTTGAGAATGGTATCAGCAGGCAGCACATGACGCAGCACCCCCGTCACCAACTTGGCGGCCACCTGGGCTGCAGTCGAAAAGTGGGTGCAATCGCGTCCAGCCAGGGAAACCGCGATGGCAGGCAAGCCGAGAAAACGTCCTTCGGTAGCGGCGGCCACGGTACCTGAGTAGAGTACATCGTCACCCATGTTGGCACCCCGGTTGATACCGGAGACCACCATGTCAGGTGTTTCCGCGAAGATGCCGGTGACGGCAAGGTGGACACAGTCCGTGGGCGTACCGCCGACCAGATAATGAAACCCATTGAGTCCGGTACGCATCCGCAGCGGCCGGTCCAGGGTGAGGGAGTTACTGGCGCCGCTACGATCCTGCTCCGGCGCCAGCACTTCCAAATCGCCTAAAGGTCTTATTGCTTCAGCAAGTGCCGCCAGTCCCGGTGCCAGATAACCATCGTCGTTACTGAGCAAGAAACGCGGCATTAGGTCTCCCAAAGGCGTGCAGTGGCTATCCTAGGTCTATGGTAAGCTACGAAACACTTCGGGTCTATCCTCGGACACACGCCGCACCCGATAAACTAATGCGCCGCGCGCCCTGGGGCCGCCGGCGCCGATCCTTCATTCTGTACCTGTTGGATCTGTCGCTGGAGCAATAGCGCGCGCAACTGCGCCGCATCCATCGCCTGTTTCAGACCATTTACCCGATCCAGATAACGCGCATAATTACGCTCGTTGCCGGTGCGTATGGCCTTGCCCTGCTCGTAGTTTTTGGTCGCCTGAAGCAGCGCCAGCCGCGCCACAACCAGCTCCGCCTGCAGACGCTTCAAGGCCGGATTTACCGCGGGTCGGGTGGGCGTGGGTGCGGCAGATGGCGATGGGGTGACAACACTACCACTGGACGCAGACACGGGCGTGCTGACCGAGTTCTGCGGTGCCCCGGAGATCTGCTCGACGTCTTTAGCGCCCGCAGGTGGGGTTTCGCCATAGCTGACGACTCCACCACCACCCACCCAACGATAAATGGTTGATGCATCCACGGAAGTGCTGATCAGAAAGGCCGACAGGAAAATACACACACCCGCCATTAGTGGGCGCTTTGATTCACCTTTACCAGAGGTAAAAAGGGATTTTCTGTACTTCATCAGCCTGCTCTCCTCACCAGCGTGGCATTTCTCTATATGGTCCCCAAGCCCCCGATTGTCAAGGCAGCGGCCACAAAAAAGCCCCGCATAAAGCACGGGGCTGATGAAGCCGGGGAAAGCCCGCCACCACGGCGGGCTGTATCCCATCTCAGAGACTGTAGTACATCTGGAACTCCACCGGATGGGTGGTCATACGCAAGGTCTGCACCTCGGCCCACTTCACATCCAGATAACCTTCCAGCCAGCTCTCGGAGAACACGCCACCCTTCATAAGGAAGTCATGGTCGGCTTCCAGAGAGCGCAGGGCTTCTTCCAGCGACGCCGCCACACCGGGGATGTTGGCCTGCTCTTCCGCGGGCAGATCATAAAGATTCTTGTCCATGGCGTCGCCGGGATGAATTTTATTCTGGATACCGTCCAGACCCGCCATCAGCATGGCAGAGAACGCCAGGTAGGGGTTGGCGGTGGAGTCCGGGAAACGTATTTCGATGCGTCGGGCCTTGGGGCTGTTGACGAAAGGAATACGGATGGACGCCGAACGGTTCTTGGAGGAATAAGCCAGCAGCACCGGCGCCTCATAATGGGGCACCAGACGCTTGTAACTGTTGGTGCTGGGGTTGGTCAGCGCGTTGATCGCCTTGGCATGCTTGATGATGCCACCGATGTAGTACAGCGCGATTTCCGACAGTCCGCCATACAGATCACCCGCGAAGATGTTCTTGCCATCCTTGCCGAGGGACTGGTGGACGTGCATGCCGCTGCCGTTGTCACCGACGATGGGCTTGGGCATGAAAGTGGCCGTCTGACCATAAGCCGCCGCTACGTTGTGGACGACATATTTGAGGATTTGCACCTCGTCCGCCTTGCGGGTCAGCGTATTAAAGCCGACGCCGATTTCGTGCTGCCCGGCCGTAGCGACCTCATGGTGATGCACTTCCACCTTCAAACCCATTTCTTCCATGGCCAAGCACATGGCGGAGCGCAGGTCCTGCGCGGAGTCCACCGGCGGAACCGGGAAATAACCGCCCTTCACACCGGGGCGATGGCCCATATTGCCGGATTCATATTCCTTGCCGGAATTCCAGGCGGCCTCTTCGGCATCCACCTTGTAAGCGCAGCCGCTCATGTCGATATTCCAGGTCACGGAATCGAAAACAAAAAATTCATTTTCGGGACCAAAGTAGGACGTATCGGCGATGCCCGTGCTCTTCAGGTAGATCTCGGCACGCTTGGCGACGGAGCGGGGATCGCGCTCATAACCCTGACCGGTGGCGGGCTCAATGACGTCGCAGCGGATAATGAGGGTGGTTTCATCCGTAAAAGGATCGAGAACGGCAGAGTCAGCCTCGGGCAGGAGAATCATGTCGGACTCGTTGATGCCCTTCCAGCCGGTGATAGAGGAGCCATCAAAAGCCTTGCCATCAACGAAGGTATCTTTTTCGATAGTGTGGCCGGGGACGGAGACGTGCTGCTCCTTACCCTTGGTATCGGTAAAGCGGAAATCGATAAACTTGATGTCTTTTTCTTTAATCAACTTGACCACATCACTGGGGCTATAACCCATTTGCTTCTCCTCCAATCAAGAAATATTCACGACCCTGAACAAACTGCGCGTACAAAATTCATACCAGACTATAACTACCATGCCGATAACAATTCGGACTCCAAATATGCACCAATATAGCGCCCAATTATGGTGCAATCCAAAAATATGCACTATCATAGAGCGGGCGATGTTTTTGGCAACTGCCAGACCACATCCACCTGCTGCAAGCCCGGCACCTGCCCCTGCAAGGCGTCCTTAAGCCGTGTTTCCATGTCCTGCAGGCTAGCGAATGTTTCCGCTGGCGGCAAGTGATAACGCATGCAGATCACGACGCCATCCTTGAGGTAATGCAAGGTCATCTGCTCTGCTAAAGGCAAGTTCCGCGCCAGCAGACACTCACACACCACTTTTTCAATCTCGCTGCGCGGCGGCAGAACCACGCCCCCATCCTCATCATTTTCGCTGTCGATGTGGATGGTAGCATCAGCCAGCTCATCCACCTGCCGCAACAACGTTATTCGCACCCGCTCAGCAATCTGGTGCCCCTCGGAGACACTCAGGGTCGACATCACCTGCAGATGCACCTCGGCCAGGGCCTGATGGCCGATTTTACGGGTCTTGAGCAGGTGCAGATCGCGCACCCCCTCGCAGCCGAGAATCACCTCGCGAATCGCTGCCAGTGCTTCATCACTAAGGCCACGATCTGCCAATTCCTGCACCGCTTCCCAGCCGGTGACCAAGCCGATCCGCAGCACCATAAGGGCGACGATAAGGGCGACGACCGAATCCAGATAAGGCGCGCCCAGCAAACTGCCACCGATACCGATAAACACGATGACACTGGAAATCGCATCAGTGCGGTGATCCCAGGCATTGACGCGCAATGCGGCTGAACGGGTCCTGCGGGCTACCCGGATAGTGATCTGGTAGAGTGTCTCTTTGGTGACGATGGCAAAGGCGGCGATGTAGAGGGTCCAGATAGCTGGCATGCCGTAATGGCCGATAATGAGTTGCTGGACCGCCTCGTAGCCAATCCCGGCCCCGTTGATGGCCAGCAGGCTGCCCGTGGCCAGCGCCGCCAGCGTTTCAAAACGCTCATGACCGTAGGGATGCTCTTGATCCGGCGGCTGGCTGCTGAAGTGCATGGCGAACACCAACCCAAGATCAGACAGCAGATCCGAAAGGGAATGGATGGCATCCGCCACCAGCGCACTAGAGTGCCCGAAAATGCCCCCCGCCAGTTTGATGAAAAACAGCACCACGTTGGTGCCCGCCCCCATCAGGGTCACCCGCATGTTCTGCTTGCCGCGCTCCGTACGACTGATGCTTTCTGCCACTACTCAGGGCCTCTTCTGTAAATATCACCGAACGTCGGCTCGGGCTTAAAGTCGACAGTGTCGCAGTATGCCAAAACGCCCCCCCAAAAACTAACTCTTACTGCCACCTCATGGTAGGATCAGGCCATTACGCGCAACGCGCTGCACCATAATAAGGACCGCCCCATGAGCCCGGAGAGCAAAGCCCGGCAACAGATCGACCAGAAACTGGAACAGGCCGGCTGGATCGTACAGGACATGAAGCAACTCAATCTGGGTGCATCACGGGGTGTCGCCGTGCGCGAATACCACACCGATACTGGCCCCGCCGACTACCTGCTGTTCGTGGATCGGCACCCGGTAGGGGTCATCGAAGCTAAACGCGATGAAGCCGGAGAAAACATCACCCGGGCCGAAGAGCAAACCCTGCGCTACGCCCATGCAACCCTCAAATGGCGGCAGGACAACGCACCCCTGCCATTTCTCTTTGAAGCCACCGGGCAGATCATCCGCTTCACCGATGGCCGCGACCCCGCCCCGCGCTCCCGGGAAATCTTCCATTTCTTCCGCCCCGAACACCTCGCCGAGACCTGGCGCCAACCCAGCACCCTGCGCCGCCGCCTCGCCGAAGCGCTGCCCCCACTGCCCACCCACAACCTGCGCGACTGCCAGATCAGCGCCGTCACCGGACTGGAGCGATCCCTGGCCCGCGGCCAGCCACGCGCCCTCATCCACATGGCCACCGGCGCGGGCAAAACCTTCACCGCCATTACCGCCGCCTATCGTCTGCTCAAGTTTGGTGGCGCCAAGCGCATCCTCTTTCTGGTGGACACCCGCAACCTCGGCAAGCAGGCGCATCAGGAGTTTATGGCCTACACGCCCCCCGATGATGGGCGCAAATTCACCGAGCTTTACAACGTCCAACGCCTCAGTTCCAGCGCCATCGACCCCCACGCGCAGGTCTGCATCTCCACCATTCAGCGCATGTATTCCATTCTCAGCGGCGAGCCCATCGACGACTCCGCCGAAGATGTCTCCCTCAACGAATTGCAGCAAAACCCCGCCCAGAAAAAGCCGGTCCGCTACAACCCCGCTGTACCCATCGAGACTTTCGATTTCATTATCATCGACGAATGTCATCGCAGCATTTACAACCTCTGGAAGCAGGTGCTGGATTACTTCGACGCCTCGCTCATCGGCCTCACGGCCACCCCCGATCAGCGCACCTTCGGCTTTTTCAATGAGAACGTCGTCGCCGAATACACCTACGAGCAGTCCGTCGCCGATGGCGTCAACGTCGGCTATGACGTGTATGAGATCGACACCGAAATCACCGCCAGGGGCGCGCAATTGCAGGCGAAAGAATGGGTGGACCACCGCGACCGCGCCACCCGCAAAAAGCGCTGGGCCGAAACCGAGGACGACACCGCCTACAGCGGCAAAGAACTGGACCGCTCCGTGGTCAATCCCAGCCAAATCCGCCAAGTGATTATGGCCATGAAAACGGCTGTGGAAACAGCCATCTTCCCCAACCGCGCAGAGACTCCAAAAACCCTCATCTTCGCCAAAACCGACAGCCATGCCGACGACATCATCCAGATCGTCCGCGAGGTCTACGGCGAGGGCAACGCCTTCTGCAAAAAGGTGACCTACCGCAGCGAAGAAGACACCGACAGCATTCTGGCCAGCTTCCGCAACGACTTTTACCCGCGCATCGCCGTCACCGTGGACATGATCGCCACCGGCACCGACGTCAAGCCGCTGGAAGTGCTGCTCTTCATGCGCGATGTGCGCAGTCGCGGCTATTACGAACAGATGAAAGGCCGGGGCGTGCGTTCCCTGGACGGCGAAAGCCTGCAGCGCGTCAGCAACAGCGCCGCCGGGGCCAAGGACCGCTTTGTGCTCATCGACGCCGTGGGCGTGGAAAAATCCCTCAAGACCGAATCGCGCCCGCTGGAACGCAAACCCGGCGTCGCCCTCAAAGACCTGCTGCAAGGCGTGGCCATCGGCCACCGCGACGACGATACCGTCCTCAGCCTCGCCAACCGCCTGCTGCGCCTGCACAAACAAGTGGACGACAAGGCCAGCGCCCGCATTGAAAAGGCCGCCGGGGGCCTCTCTGCCGGAGCGCTGGGCAAGCAGCTCATCAGCGCCCTCGACCCCGACCAGATCGTGCAGACGGCGCTGGCCACGGCACAGGCCCAGGGCATCACCCGCACGGAAGACAGCCTCAGCGACGATGAACTCGCCGCCGCCTGCGCGCCTTTCGACCGGCCCGAGTTGCGCGACGAAATCGAAGCCGCCCGCCGCGAACGGGAGCAGATCATCGACCACATCAATCTCGATCAGGTCATCTACTCCGGTTTTGCCGAACAGGCCGAAGCTCAGGCCGCGCAAAGCATCCAGACCTTTCAGGAGTACCTCGCCGCGCACAAGGACGAGATTGCCGCCCTCAGTTTTTTCTACCAGCAACCCTACCAGCGCCGCGCCTTGACCCTGGAGATGATCGAAGACCTGCACAGCCGCCTCAGCCGCCCGCCCCTGCTGCTCACCACCGAACGCCTATGGAACAGCTACGCCCGTGTGCAGACCAGTCAGGTGAAGGGCGCCAACCTGAAACGCCAGCTCACCGACCTCGTCGCACTGGTGCGTTTCGCCCTCGGAATGGAGGATGAACTGCAGCCCTTCCGCGAACAGGTGGACCGGCGCTTTCAGGAATGGATATTCCGCCACAACGCCCAGCGCAGCAGCGCCTTCACCCCCGAACAAACCGAGTGGCTGCGCCTGATGAAAGACCATATCGCCAGCAGTTGCAGCATTCAGCGCGAGGATTTCGATTTTGCGGAATTGGCGGGGAAAGGCGGATTGCAGAAGGCGTGGGCGGTGTTTGGGCCGCAGTTGGATGAGTTGATGGATGAGATGAATGCGGGGTTGGTGGCGTGAGCTGTGTTGATAAACTTCCAAACACTTGGATACGGGTTCCACTAGAACAAATCGCAAATATAGAAATGGGCCAATCCCCGGAATCACAATTTTATAATAACCAAGGAAATGGTCTACCATTTTTCCAAGGCAAAAGTGAATTTAGGGAACGTTATCCAGAAATAAAAAAATGGTGCTCTCAGCCTACGAAAATTGCCAAGGCCGGAGACATCATTTTATCTGTTAGAGCACCTGTAGGGCCAACAAACATAACGCCGGCAGAATCATGCATTGGACGTGGACTAGCGGCCATAAGAGGTCTTCCTAGCATTAACCAGTTATACCTCTTCTACCACTTCAGACATATTGAATCATGGCTATCTGAGCAGGGCACTGGCTCAACCTTTTCAGCAATAAGCGGGCAGTTTGTCCGCCAAACAACTTTTAACGTGGCACCAAACGCCGAACAAACCCGCATTGTCACCAAACTGGAAGAACTTCTCTCCGACCTCGACGCAGGTGTCGCCGAACTCAAAGCCGCCCAGAAAAAACTCACCCAATACCGCCAATCCCTGCTCAAAGCCGCCGTCGAAGGCCGCCTCACCGCCCAATGGCGCGCCGACCGCGCCCGCCGCGGCGAACCCATCGAAACTGGCGCTCAACTGCTGCAACGCATTCTCCAGGAACGCCGCACCCGCTGGGAAACCCAACAGCGCGCCAAATTCGCCGCCCAAGGCAAAACCCCACCCCAAGGCTGGCAAAGCAAATACCCCGAACCCGTAAAGCCAGACACCACC
>NZ_DAHVHY010000030.1 GCF_027322205.1 Acidithiobacillus sp. | reverse complement strand
GCCGCCAGCGTTCAATCTGAGCCAGGATCAAACTCTTAAGTTCAATCCATCTTAAACACAATACTGCTCAGGGTAATCACCAGTGCCTACGCACCAATAATACCCCTGGGCCTAAACCCCACACATCTCCACTCGGCTGGTAAAGAACATCCGGACCGGAGCCCGGTGCGGCTCAGCGCCGCGTCGTGAGGGCGCATTATACGGAGCGCTCGAAGGGTGTCAACAGATGATTTCAGCTGGCTTGGGAATCGGCCTTGCTCAGGGAGACACGGGCGAAGTGGCGTTTACCAAACTGCAATAAATACTCCGCTCCCAACGTCAGGGTAGTGGCCGGGTCAACGACCCGCTCACCATTCAGGCGCACCGCACCCTCTTTCATCTTGCGCATGGCCTCACTGGTGCTGGCAGCTAGTTGCACCTGTACGAGCACCTGACTGAGACGCGGCGCTGCCGGCAAGGAAAGCGTTTGCAGGGGCAGATCATCGGGGGTCTCGTGGCGCTGAAAACGGGCCAGGAAGGCGGCATGAGCCTCCTGGGCGACCGCTGCATCATGAAAACGGGCCACCAGTTCGCAGGCCAGATCGAGCTTGATGTCACGCGGATTACGCGCGCCACTGGCCGCTGCATCCTGCAGGCGCATTTGCTCTGCCGCGGATACTCGGGAGAGCAGCGCATGATAGCGCCACATCAAAGTGTCTGAAATCGACATAATCTTGCCAAACATTTCCGCAGGCGGGTCTTCGACCGCGATGAAGTTACCCAACGATTTGGACATTTTCTGCACGCCGTCCAGGCCTTCGAGAATGGGCATGGTGAGCACCAACTGCGGTTTCTGGCCATACTCACGCTGTAATTCCCGGCCTACCAGCAGGTTGAAGCGCTGATCGGTACCGCCCAGTTCCACGTCCGCTTTGATGGCGACCGAGTCATAGCCTTGGAGCAAAGGATACAGAAACTCGTGAATAGCGATGGGCTGATTCGCATTGTAGCGCTTGTTGAAGTCATCGCGTTCCAGCATGCGCGCCACAGTGTAACGCGCGGCGATCTGGATCAGCTCCTCAGGACGCAGGGCACCCAGCCACTCAGAGTTAAACATCACCTCGGTGCGCTCGGGATCCAGTATCTTGAACACCTGACGCCGATAGGTCGCGGCATTGGCCACCACCTCTTCGCGACTCAGCGCTTTGCGGGTAACGCTCTTGCCCGTGGGGTCGCCGATCATGGCGGTAAAATCGCCAATAACGAACAGCAGGCGATGGCCAAGATCCTGGAATTGACGGGCTTTATGGAGTAGCACCGTATGCCCCAAGTGCAGATCCGGAGCGGTGGGGTCCATGCCCAGCTTGATCCGCAGGGGTTTATTATCGCGCTGTGCCGCCGCGAGCCGCTGTAGCATCTCGCCTTCGGGCAGCATGTCGACGGTGCCGAGCGCAATTTGTTCGTGTGCGTCCTGATGCTTTATTGTCATAACCTGAGCCAGTGTTTTGTGATAAGGCAGCATATTAGCATTGGCAGGGCCATGGCTGAATGGTCTTTGCCACTCCCCGGACATCCGCACCCCATGTCAACAAGCACTGGTTAATCTCCGCAACAAAGGCACCTTGATCTGATCGAGAATTAAGGTGTAGAACACCGTCGCCAAGAGCAGACTGGCGACAATCACTATCGGTAGGGGCGCCATCAGCCAGCCCATAACCGCCAGACCGCTTACTACCAATATATCCGTCAGACTTGCCCAGAGCAGGAAGCGACCAGGGATTGATCCCCAGAGATGGCCGCGCTCCCGCACCAAAAAGACATTGGCGAGCCCGGAAAACACCAGCCCGAGGAAATCCAGGGTCTGCACGGACGCCAGTGGCAGGCCCAGAGACCGGCCCACGCCATACACGACGAAGATATAAATCAGCCAGGCGAAAGCCACCACCAATGAGGAGAGGACCAGAGTACGAATATCCCAGCGGTCCGGTTTGGGCGAGGGACGCACATTATCCTCTGCCAGCGACATGGTCACGAAATCATTGGCGAAGAGCAGCAAAAGGACCAGCAGCGGTGTGACCACAAAGCTGCGGAACATCAAGAAGCCCAGGCTCAGGAACAGGGCGACCTGAAAGACCTTGACGATTTTGTTGAGGGTATAGGTGAGCATGCGCTGATAGACCCGCCGACCGGTGACCACCGCATCGAGTACCCCCTGCAGACCGGGCGTGGTAAGCACAAGGCTGGCCGCTGCCTTGGCAACGTCGGTGGCACTTTCCACGGCCACGCCCATCTCGGCTTGTTTAAGTGCAGGGGCATCGTTGACGCCATCACCGGTCATGCCGACGATCCGGCCTTTTTTCTGCAACCCCTGCACCAGATGAAACTTATCGGCGGGGAAAACCCCGGCATACACGCCACAGTCCTCAGCCAGGGCACTGCGGTCACAAACGCGGCCCGTGATGGCCAGCGATGTGGCAACATTTTTTGCCGTCTGCAGGCTGTCGCCGGTGATCATGCGGACCCGCACGCCAAGTTCCCGCAAATGTTGGACGACTTCGGCAGCATCCGGGCGGATGGGGTCCGCGAGTGCGAGCAGACCGAGAAAGCGCGGTTGACCATCCGGACCGGCCGCCACGGCGAGCACCCGTGCGCCACTGGCGGCGAGATCCGTTGTCGCTTGTTCCCAGTCCGTATTGCTGCAGAGTTTGGCGATGATCTGGGGCGCGCCTTTGAGTGCGCGCCATGATGCCTCGTCCCGCATGAAAACCCCCTCAGAACGCTTGGTGGCAGGATCAAAAGGCACAAATTGCTGGCGATCAGGCAGCGTTGCGATCCGGGCTGCCGACTTCCGGAGAATGGCGAGATCAATGGGATCCTGGGTGGCACTGTCACTGGCCATGGCGGCCATACTGAGCAGTTGCGTCTCTTCTACGCCGGGCCAGGTCTTTATCTGACTGAGGCTGAGGCGGTTCTGGGTGAGGGTGCCGGTTTTGTCACTGCAGAGATCACTCATGGCGGCGGCTTCTTCCACGGCGGCCAGACGGGTGACCAGCACCCCACGGTGCACCAGATGCAGAGAGGCGATGGCGGTGGCCAAGGTGAAGGTGGCGGGCAGCGCCACCGGTACCGAAGCAACCAGCAGGATGAGCGCAAAAGGCAGTATTTCCGCAAGAGAGAGGTGGCTGGCGGCTGCGTAAATCAGGATCGCGGCAACGAGAACAACGTCCATTATTACCAGATAGCGGACAATGGAAAGAACCAATTCTTCCAAGTGACTTTTGGCACCGGCGCCGCGCACCAACTCTGCGGTTTTACCGAAATAACTCCTGGCGCCGGTCGCCGTGACCTCACCTGACGCTTCACCGCGACGCACGACGGATGCGGAATAGAGGGTATCGCCCGCGGCGCACTCCACGGGCATGGATTCTCCCGTCAGGGCGGATTGGTCTACCAGTATGCTGCCATCGCTGAGATGCAGATCGGCGGGGACGATGTCGCCGACCCGCACATGAACCAGGTCACCTGGCACCAGGTCGGCGGCCGAGATGCTTTGCCATAGTCCGTCGCGACAGGCGCGGGCCTGAATCCGCAGGCGCTCTTTCAGCAGATCCAGCGCGCTCTGCGCCTTGCGCTCCTGGCTGAAACCGAGCACCCCGTTAAAGATGAGGAGCAAAGTGATGATGATGGCTTCTGGCCACTTACCCAATATGGCTTCCAGAATCAAGGTGCCTTCCAGCATCCAGGGTACCGGTGCCCAGAATTTGTGGAGAAAGAGCAGCCAGTTTTTGGGTTTTTCTTCGGTGACTGCGTTGGGGCCATATTGGGCAAGCCGTTGCCGCGCCTCGTTGCTACTCAGTCCGTTGCAGGTGTTTTCCGGCATATTCCGCTATCCCGATATCTTTTATGTTCGTTCAAGTATAGAACCCTGAAACCCACGAAGATTCCCCCGCAGGCCGTGCTGGTAGTAAACTGCGCAGATTGCATTGCATCGGGAGCATGGCGTCATGTTAAACCTCTGGGGAGAAATAGTGATTATGGTGGGGACACCTGTTATCCTGGCGTTTGTCGCCTGGGAGGTAAACCGGCTGGCGAATCACCCTCATTGGGATGAGGGTGCATGATGATTTTGTTGACCTTGTTGAAGGGTAAACTGCATCGGGTGCGGGTTACCGCCGTCGAACTGGAATACGAGGGCTCCTGCGCGATTGACAACGATCTGCTGGCTGCGGCGGGCATCCATCCTTACGAACAAATACACATTTACGATGTGAATAATGGCGATCGTTTCAGTACCTATGCGATCAGCGCACCGGCTGGGTCGGGGATCATTTCAGTCAATGGCGCCGCGGCGCGCCGGGTGGCCTTGGGGGACATCCTCATCATTGCGGCCTACGCGCAGGTGGCGGAAGAGAAAGTTGCCGGTTTTCAGCCGCAACTGGTGTATGTGGATGAGCGCAATCGCATAACCCGACGCAGCCAGCAGATTGATCCCGTCCCTGCCTGAGCGGCGAGCCCTTTGTTGAAGGGAATCCCCCGCAATGCAGGGCTGCTGATGGGAGCGCGCGCCGCCCGCAGCGTGGGGCAGGGGGCGCTGGTCGTGGATTTCGCGCTCTATCTGCATGCCCTGCACTGGACAACGCTGAATATTGGCGTTTTGTACTCGGTTAGCCTGCTGGTCGGCGCTTTAGCGACCCTGCTGGCGGGTCCCTTGAGTGATCACTTTGGTGCCAAAGGCTTTCTGTTGGGCTACGAGGGGGTTCAGCTCGTCGCAGCATCCATCGCGCTCAGTACGGCGCAGCCCGTCTGGCTCGCCCTGGCTGCCATTCTCGGGGCCTTCGGTCGCGGCGCCAACGGCGGGGCCGGTCCCTTCGCCCCGGCGGAGCAATCCTGGATGTCGCGGAGTGTGGCCAGCGAACAATGGGGAAAGATTTTTCACTTTAATACCAGCATCGGACTCTTTGGAATGACGGGGGGTGCCACGCTGGCCACCTTACCCGGTATTTTAGCGGGCATGTTGCCGGGTGCTGAGGTTTACAGACCGCTCTTCCTGATTGTCTTGCTGGGTTCGCTTATCTGCCTGCTGTTTTTGCATGCTGCAGAAGAGTCGCCGATCGCTGCGGCATCAGCGGAGCAAGGTGAGCAGGTGCAGACAGATCCTCCGGCGGTGCGCAAGCCCATCTGGCGGGTGCTGCTGACTTTCGGCACCATCAATGCCCTGAATGGTCTGGGAATTGGTATGGTGGGGCCGCTGATGGCGTACTGGTTTCACCTGCGCTTTGGGGTGGGACCAGCGGCGATTGGTGGCGCGATGGCACTCGCCTTCGTCAGTGCCGCTTTCATGTCGCTGATCGGTCTGCGCCTCACTCGGCGCTTTGGCTTGGTGGGAACGGTTTTGCGCATGCGTCTGCTCGGACTGCTTCTGTTGCTGGTTCTACCATTCTCGCCGTTTTTCTGGCTGGCGATGCTGATTTTTGTCGCCCGTGGGGCATTGAATCAGGGGAACATAGGCTCACGGCAGGCGCTATTTCTCGGCTTGGTGGACGAGGACCGACGGGGCCTGGCCGCGACGGTGAATAGTCTGTCTGTACAGGCCCCGCGTGCTATTGGTCCGACGATTACCGCCACATTTTTTCAGTCAGAGAGCTTGGTAACGCCCTTTCTCATTGCGGGGGTACTGCAAGGCGCGTATTTGTATTTTTTTCAGCGGTTTTTTAGAAAATAATGATACAACGCGGATGACGGCGCGGATGACGGAATTAAAAATACAGGACCTCGCCAAGACGGCGACAAGAGCAACTTTTATGGTTCCACATTGCCAGACAGGGTAGGCGGCGACTATGCTCTAAGCATGGACCATACCAACCCCAATTCCTTTCGTTTCGCGCCGCTACGGCGGGCGGCCTATCGCCTGAGTGTAACCCAGGCGGAACAGTTACCCGCCGATGATGGCGTCGAAGTGGCCTTTGCCGGCCGCTCCAACGTCGGCAAGTCATCCACCCTCAATATGCTGACCGAGCGCCGGGCGCTGGCGCGGGTCAGCCGCACCCCGGGCCGTACCCAGGCCATCAATGTTTTCGACCTCGATCCGGGTCAGCGCCTCGTGGATCTGCCTGGCTATGGGTATGCCAAAGTACCCGAGGCGCTACGACGCTCCTGGGGACCACTGCTGGAACAATATCTGCGGCGTCGCGGCAGTTTGCGCGGATTGATCCTGGTGATGGATATCCGCCACCCCTACGGCCCTCATGACGCAGATCTCATTGCCTTCGCGGCGGATTGCGGAAGGCCGGTGCATGTCTTGTTGAACAAAGCCGACAAACTCAGTCGCGGCGCGGCTATTCAAGAAATGGCCCGCCTGCGGCGGATTCCAGAATTGCAGGGGGTCGCCATGCAGCTCTTCTCTGCCCAATCAGGGCTTGGTATAGACGAATTGCATGAACGTATAGCGAGTTGGCTCACACCAGAAGCAGAAAAAGAAACCCCGGCTGATACCGGGGCTAATAGCGAGTCCTCAAAGGGAGGGGAGGACTCATGATCCGGCCAGGGAGGGTAGACCGGATCCAGACAACCAATGGGCTATCCACGGCTTTGGAGTGAAGCGTGCCCAAAAAGTTCAGTGAACGTCACCCCTGGCATGTGTTGCGGCCGGACTGGCGTGCCCGCTGGCGCGCGCGCGGGCAACGCTGGACGACTCTCCTCCACCTGGAGGACTGGTATCCGCATTTCCCCATCGCAGCGGCGGTGGGCTTTCTCGGGATCTTCAATATCCTCCCAGCGCTGGAGCATCTGCTGGGCCTGAGCTACGCCGGCAGTCTGGCAGCGGTCTCCCACAGCTTTGTGCTCGATGCCTTTCGCGGTATTCCACAGGGCGCTGCAGGCGTCATCTTGCTCATCATGTCCCTGGGTCTGCTCTTCCGCTCCCGTTTTGCCTGGGCGCTCGTCCTGATTATGGCAACAGCCATCCTTGTCTTCGGGATATATCGGCACCCGCATCAGATCTCCGTGCTGCTATATTACAATGCCGCCCTGGTGCTTTTTCTGTGGGTATTTCGCGGCCGTTTCAATCGCAGCAGCTTGGCAACTGGTACATTGTTTGCATTAGTCGGCGCCATCATGGTTGTGAGTTATGGCGTCTTTGGCGCATACATTCTGGGGGACGGATTCAAACCGCAAATTCACAGCCTTTCTACGGCGCTCTATTTTTCGGTAGTCACCATGGCCACCGTGGGCTATGGAGATATCCTGCCGGTCAGCAACGAATCGCGACTATTTGTGGTATCTTTGATCGTACTGGGAATCACGGTATTTGCTACTTCGCTTTCAGCCATTATCGTTCCGGCAGTAAACAACCGCCTGCAAGCGGCCCTGCAAGGAGAAAAACGCCGCATGATCCGTAAAGACCACTATATCATCGCCGGGGACACGCCGTTGGCACGCAACAGCTATCGCGAACTCAAAGGCCGCAATCTGTCCGTAGTAGTGATTATAGGACACCAGCCTGATGACTCCATCTATCAGCCAGAGGATTTGATCATCGGCGACTCCAGCGATACGGATGTGTTGCGTGGTGCCGGGGCCGCACAGGCTGCGGCCGTGCTCGCCCTGCGTGCGGACGATTCAGAAAACGCCTTTGTCGTGCTGGCTGTCAAAGAAATGGAGGGGTCGGCCAAAACAGTAGCCGCCGTCAATGACAGTAAAAATTTGGGCCGGGTACGCCGGGTACAGCCGGATATGATTATCGCCCCCCAGGTGTTAGGTGGGGAACTGCTGGCGATGGCCCTCAGCGGCGAACAACTGGACAGCAATGCGGTGATGAAGATGTTCCGCTTCAGCAGCGGGACAGAGACGGACAAAAAGAGCTGAGATTAACCGTGGGCTTCATCCCAGTGTCTGCCGACGCCCAGCCCTACCAGCAAAGGCACGGCCAGCTCCGCAACGCCCTCCATACGTTCCCGTAGCGCCAACTTCGCGGCCTCCAAGCCAGCCTCCGGCACCTCCAGAATCAGTTCGTCATGCACCTGGAGAATCATCCGACCACGCTCGGGCTGTTCCTGCAACCAGGCATCCACGGCAATCATCGCCATCTTGATGAGATCCGCCGCAGTGCCCTGCATAGGTGCGTTAATAGCCGCACGCTCCGCATAATTACGCCGGGCCGGGTTGCTGGAGCGAATTTCCGGTACATACAGACGGCGGCCAAAGAGCGTCTCCACATAGCCCTGCTTTTTCGCCAGGGCACGGGTCTGCTCCATATACTCGAGAACGCCCGGATAACGCTCAAAGTAACGGTCCATGTACTGTCGCGCGGCCGCCTGATCAATGCCCAACTGTTGCGCGAGACCGTAGGGCGTCTGCCCGTAAATCAGACCGAAGTTGATAGCCTTGGCCGCCCGGCGCGCAGCACCGTCCACCGCCTCCTGTGCAAGATTAAAGACCTCGGCAGCGGTAACCGCATGGATGTCCTGTCCCTCCGCAAAGGCTTGCAACAGACGGGCATCTTTGGAGAGATGGGCCATAATACGCAGTTCGATCTGCGAGTAATCGGCGCTCAGCAGCCAGTGCCCCTCCTCGGCGACAAAAGCCTGACGAATGCGCCGGCCCTGTTCGGTACGCACCGGGATATTTTGCAGATTCGGATCGCTGGAGGAGAGGCGTCCGGTGGCCGCCACCGCCTGCTGAAAATGGGTATGGACCCGGCCGGTGTCGGGATTGATCATCTGCGGCAGTGCATCCGCATAGGTGTTTTTGAGCTTGGCCATGCCACGATAATCGAGAATCAGGCGCGGCAGATCGGCGTGAACAGCGAGCTGGGCGAGCACATCTTCATTGGTCGACGGCTGACCGCCGGGGGTTTTTTTGAGCACCGGCAACTGCATTTTGTCAAAGAGGATTTCCTGAATCTGCCTGGGGGAGTTGAGGTTGAAGGATTGCCCCGCCAGAACAAAGGCCTGCTGTTCACAGTCCGCCATGTCTTTACTCAGTTCCGTGCTCAGCACTTCGAGCTGGGCACGATCGACTTTGACACCCGCTTCTTCCATACGCGCCAACACCAGCACCAGCGGCATTTCTATTTCCATCAACACGCGCTGCAAGCCCGGCTCGCTGGCGAGCCGCGGCCAGAGCTGCGCGTCCACCCGCAGACAGACATCGGCATCCTCTGCCGCGTAGGGCAGCGCCTCCACTACCGGCACATCGGCAAAATTACGCGCGGACTTGCCTTTGCCGGCCACCTCTTCGTAGCGGATGTTCTGATGCTGCAGGTAGCGCTCGGCGAGGGTGTCGAGATCGTGGCCGTTGTGACTGCTGTTTAAGACGTAGCTTTCCAGCAACGTGTCGCGGGCCAGGCCGGCGGGGTGGATGCCATGCCGCCAGAAAACCCGCCAATCGTATTTAGCGTTCTGGGCCAGCTTGGCAGCCTGTGGGTCTTCCAGCCACGGGCGCAAGGCGGTGAGTACGGTCTGCTGATCCAGTTGCGGACTACCGTCACGGTGGCCAACGGGAATGTAGACGGCCTGATAATCACCACCGGCCTGCCAGGCGCAGGAAATCCCCACCAGATCGGCATGGAGCGGGTCGAGGCTCGTGGTTTCCGTGTCCAGAGCGACCACAGCGGCCATTTTCAGGGCGAGCAGCAGCGTGTTCAGCGCTTCCGCAGTGGTGATGGCCTGGTAGGCGGCGCGCTCAATATCACTGCTCTGCTTTTCCGGCGTTTCCCCAGCATCGTCCGCAGGCAGATCCTTAAGCCAGGCGTGAAAACCCAAGCGCTGCGCCAACGCCCGCAGGGTGGGCATATCCGCCGTCCGGCGTGCGTAAGTCGCGGTCGGCAGGGCTACATCACAGCGAATCGTCGCCAGATCGCGGCTCAAAGGCAGATAATGTGCGGAGGCGCGTAACGCTTCACCCACCTTGCCACCGATGTCACCGGCGTGGGCCAGCACGCCGTCCAGATCGCCATACTGCGTCAGCCACTTAGCGGCGGTTTTCGGTCCGGCACCCGGTACGCCGGGAATGTTATCCACCTTGTCCCCGGTCAGGGCCAGCAGGTCGGCAATGCGCTCCGGCGGCACACCAAAGCGCTCCTCGACCCCGGCCACATCCGTTGCAACCCCTTTCATGGTGTCGATGAGGCGCACTCGCGGGCTCACCAATTGCGCCATGTCCTTGTCACCGGTGATGACGAGCACTTCCTGATCAGGCGCCGCCGCCTGGGCCAGCGTGCCGATGACATCGTCTGCCTCTACATCGGGTTCGATGACCAGCGGCAGCCCCATGGCCCTGATCCATTCGTGCAGCAGCGGCACCTGAACTCGTAACTCCTCCGGCATGGAGGGCCGCTGTGCCTTATACTCAGGATAAAGTTTGTCCCGGAACGTGCCGCCGGGAGCGTCGAATATGACGATGATTTCGTCACTCGGATACTCTTTCAGCAGGCGACGGAGCATGTTGGCGACGCCGTAAATAGCACCGGTCGGCAGCTTGTCCGGGGCGCGCAGGTCAGGCAGCGCATGAAAGGCACGATAGAGGAAGCTGGAGGCATCGACGAGGATACGGGGGTCTTGGGGCATGGTCTGGGACTTCTCCGCGGATTTCCGTCATAATACGGAAAATTATCATCTTTGACACGGGAACGACGGATGCGGGCACATCTCGAAGAGGAAAAACTGCGCGACAGGGGCGAAGGCCGCCTCACCCGCGAGGCTTGGAAAATCTTTCAGATTATGGCTGAGTTTGTGCGCGGTTACGAAAAACTGGCCGACGTCGACCCTTGTGTCAGCATTTTCGGTTCAGCCCGCATTGACCCGGAACATCCCTGGTACCTGAAAACCCAGGAGATCGCCGAGAAACTCTCCAATGCCGGGTTTTCTGTCATCAGCGGCGGCGGTCCCGGGGTGATGGAAGCCGCCAACAAGGGCGCCTTTCGCGGCACGGGCTACAGCATCGGGCTCAATATCGAACTGCCCCACGAGCAACATACCAACCCTTACCAGGATGTCTCCATATCTTTCGAGCATTTTTACTCACGCAAGGTCATGTTCATGAAATACGCGGTCGCCTATGTGGTGATGCCGGGCGGTTTTGGAACGCTGGATGAACTGGCCGAGTGTCTGACCCTGGTACAGACCGGTAAAACCCGCAAGATGCCCATCATTCTGGTGGAGTCCAGTTTCTGGAAAGGACTGATCGACTGGTGGCGGGAATCCATGCTGACGGCGGGGACCATCAGGCCGGAAGATCTCAATCTCATCACCATGATCGACGACACCGACGAAGTGGTATCAGCCATTTTTAATCACTATGAAAAACGCGGCTTTGCGCCTTCCGCCGCTGAGACAGAGGCCCTTCTCAACCTTTAAGGACCCCCAGGAGTATCACCATGTCCATACGCATCTTCACCCTCATTGTCGGTACCTGCTTTGCGTTAGGCATCAGCCTCTCCGCATGGGCGGCGGACAATATCCAGAAACTGCATCTGCCCACCCTGGCCCCCGAGGCCAAGGCCGGGTCTAAAGCCGAGATCAAGGTGCCAAAAGGCTCCAGAATTGAGGAGTATAAGGTCAATGGCAAGGTGTACATGGTCAAGGTCATTCCACCAAAGCCGTTTCCGCCTTATTATCTGGAAGACAAGGGCGGCACCGGCCGTTTCACCGAAGTGCCACAAACGGCGGCTGAACACCTGAGTGTGCCTCAGTGGGTTATTTTCCGCTGGTAAACGAGCCCCGTTTATTCCCAATCTCTGAGCGAAAGTGCCGTTTATGTCTGTTTATACCCGTGTCAGCGACCTCGAACTCGCGCAATTTCTCAGGGATTATGACCTCGGCGGCGCCCGCGCGCTGACCGGCATTTCCGCCGGGGTAGAGAACAGTAATTATTTCCTCGACACTGAAAAGGGTCACTTTGTCCTGACCCTCTTCGAGCGACTGCCGCGCAGCAAAATTCCTTATTTTCTTGATCTCACCGAATGGCTGAGCCTGCACGGCATTCCCTGCCCGCGCCCCATGCGCACCCTGGCAGGCCACAGTCTCAGCACGTTATGCGGTAAACCCGCCGCCATCGTTCAGCGTTTGAGCGGTACGTCCATCGAGGGGCGGGCGCCCTCTGTTGCCGAAATCAGCGCGCTTGGAACCTTGCTGGCGCGGATGCATCTGGCCGGGGAGAGCTTTCCAGAGCGACACCCCAATCCTGCCGGACTCACCTGGTGGCTGGAAACAGCCAGACATCTCGTGCCGCACCTGAGCCCCGAAAACAACGCGGTTATTGCGGACGAGATTGCCTATCAGGGCACACTGGATCGCACAGCTCTCCCCGGTGGCGTCGTGCACGCCGACCTTTTCCCCGATAATGTTTTGTTCGAGAACGGCCGGATCTCCGGCACCATCGATTTTTACTACGCTGGGGATGATGCTTGGCTCTACGACCTGGCGGTGGTAGCCAACTCCTGGTGCTCGGAAGCCGATGGTCGTTTTGACCGGGCATTAGTTACGGCGTTATGGGATGCCTATGTGGCTGCCCGCCCTCTGCAGGCCGGCGAGGAAGTGTTGTGGTTCCCGCTGCTGCGCGCCGCCGCCCTACGCTTCTGGCTTCTGCGCCTGGATGCCATACATTTTCGCCGCCCCGGCGCCATCACCCTATGCAAAGATCCGGAGGAATACCGGCGAATTCTTTTGCAGCGTCGGCAGCTGATATAAACACCAGCCCGCCACGGTAGCTTAGTCCTTGAGCGAGAAGGCATTGCTCTGTGGAGAGCTTTCCAGAATATAGCCGTGACTTCCGCGCCGAACGACGCGTTCCTCTCCCACCGGCACGGCAGCATGAGAGTGACCAGCCTGTCGAGCCGTTTTTTGCGGCAACACCGAGTCGCCGCTGAGGCTCACCATCGGGCGCAAGTGCTCTAACAGCCTGGGGCCGATGCCATGGACGCTGGCGAGATCATCGACGCTCTTGAAAGGCCCATGGGCCTGCCGGTATTCCAGCACCGCCTGTGCCTTGGCCGGACCAATCCCTGGCAGCGCATCCAGCGCCGCAGCATCGGCCGTATTGATATTCACCGCCGCCCAGACGGCAGGGGCAAACAGCAGGAACAGCAAGCACAAAAATCCCCGTAATCCTGTTTTCATCACGCTCCACTCCTTGTTTTAAGGCAAACGCTCCAAAGCCACCACCCCCAGTGCCAACCACTTGCTCCCCGACGCAAACTGCACCTGAATCCGCCCTTGGCGACCACCCGCCTCATAATCCAGCACTACCCCCTCGCCGAATACCGGATGCTGGAGGCGTGAACCCAGGGGATAAGGCATCTCCGGCACCGCGGTGCGCACGGGTATGGCAGGGCGGCTGATCCGCGCCCGTGGCCGCAGTTCCTGCAGGAATTCCTCGGGAATCTCCCGCAGAAAGCGGGAAGGTATGGTCATCCGTTCGCTGCCATGCAGACGGCGACTCTCGGCATGGCTGATCACCAGCAGACGCATGGCGCGGGTCATGCCCACGTAACAAAGGCGCCGTTCCTCCGCCAACCCCTGAGGATCTTCCAGGGAGCGCTGATGAGGGAATAACCCTTCTTCCAGGCCCACCAGAAACACCAGCGGAAACTCCAGCCCCTTGGCGCTGTGCAGACTCATCAACTGCACACAGTCCTCCCAGGCATCTCCGGCACCGTCCCCCGCCTCCAGCGCAGCGTGAGTCAGAAACTCCGAGAGCATATTCCCCGGCTGCGGCACCAGATCACCCAGACTGGGGTCGGCAGACCAGTCCTGGGCATAGCTGCGCGCGGCGTTAACTAGCTCGTCCAAGTTTTCCAGACGGCCCTCGGCACGATCGCCCTCGCGACCATGCCATTCCCGCAGGCTGGTACGGGCCAGCGCCGTCTCCACCCGCTCGCCGAGATCCGTCTCCGCCGTCTGCGCGGCCAGATCATCCACCAGATTGAGGAAGGCGTTGATTTTCGGCTGCCCCAACTCTCCCGCCGCCTGCCAGAGGGACAAACCGCGCTCCCGTGCCAGAATCCGCAGGCGTTCGACACTGACCGCACCGATGCCACGCGCCGGCACATTCACCACCCGCTCAAAGGAGGCATCGTCATGACGATTAGCCGTGAGGCGCAGGTAGGCCAGCGTGTCTTTAATCTCCGCCCGCTCGAAAAAGCGCAGACCGCCATAGACCCGATAGGGCATCCCTTCGCGCACCAACACTTCTTCAAAAGCACGCGACTGGGCATTGGAGCGATAGAGAATCGCGCATTCGGAACGACGACCGCCGCCTTCCAGCCAGCGCTGAATGCGGCCCACCACATAGCGCGCCTCATCGACCTCATTGTAGGCGGTATACAGATGAATGGCTTCTCCCCCCGGCTCCGCCGTCCACAGGGTTTTGCCGAGACGATCGGGGTTGTGAGCGATGACCGCATTGGCGGCCTGCAGAATGGGCGCCGTCGAACGATAGTTCTGCTCCAGCCGCACCACTTGTACCCCAGAAAAGTCTTCAGCAAAGCGCAGGAGATTCTCCACCCGCGCGCCACGCCAGGCATAGATGGACTGGTCATCATCACCGACCACGAAAATCTGCCCATGCCGGGCCAATCCTTTCAGCCAGGCATATTGCACCGCATTGGTGTCCTGAAACTCGTCCACCAGAACATGCTGGAAACGACGCTGATAATGATCGAGGATTTCCGGCGACTCCCAGAGACGCAGGGCATACAGCAGCAAATCGCCAAAGTCCACCAATCCAGAGCGCTTTTTGGTCGCTTCATAAGCGCTGTAAATAGGAATGAACGGTACCGCCACCGGTCCTTCATATTGTTGTACCTGCCCCGGCCCCCAGCCCTCATCCTTCCAGCGACCGATGCGCCCGGCCATGGCCCGCGGCGGCCACTGCTTCTCATCCATCTGCGCCTCGCGCATGATGCGCCGCAGCAGGCGCTGACTATCGTCAGCATCCAGGACCTGAAAGTCCGCAGGCAAGCCCAGCACCTCGTGATGCATGCGCAGCAGGCGGTGGGCAATACCATGGAAGGTGCCCATCCACAGGGTCCGCAAATCCATGGCGACCATACCATCGAGCCGCCCGCGCATAGCCCGCGCTGCCTTATTGGTGAAAGTCACCGCCAGAACCTCACCGGGATGCACACCTCCTTCCAGCAAATGAGCAATGCGGCTGGTCAGCACCCGTGTTTTGCCGGAACCAGCCCCCGCCAGCACCAGCGCCGGACCAGGTGGCAGAGTCACCGCCTCCATCTGGCGGGGATTGAGAGCAGACCATTCAGACACAGCAACTCCTCGCGCTTGGGCGTCCAAGCTTGAAAATACGGCATAATGACCGCATTGTGAAAGCAGACTTGCAGTCGGGCCACTGTCTGCTATAACCAATGATAAGGGGGACGAGTTGGAATACAAGGACTACTACAAAATTCTGGGGGTCGAGCGCAGTGCCGATGCCGACGCGATCAAGGCGTCTTATCGCAAAATGGCGCGCAAATATCACCCGGACGTCAGCAAGGAAAAGGACGCGGAAGACCGCTTCAAAGATCTTCAGGAGGCCTATGAGGTGCTCAAAGACCCAGAGAAGCGCGCCGCCTATGATCAGTTGGGCAGCAACTGGCGGGCCGGTCAGGAGTTCCGGCCCCCGCCCGGCTGGGGACAGCAGACGGGCGGGGGAGGCTTTAGCGGGGGTGCGCCGGATTTTGGCAGCGGCGGATTCAGTGACTTTTTCGAGTCTATATTCCGTCAGCAGCAGGGCGGCGGCTTTCGCGGCAGTGGGGGAGGTGGATTTCGCAGCCAGGGCGAAGACAGCGAGGCCACTATCCGCGTCAGCCTGGAAGATGCCGCCCACGGCGCTCAGCGCGAGATCAATCTGGAAGTGCCCACCATGGGTCCCGATGGGCGTATGCGCCGGGAAGCGCGGCACCTGACCGTCAAAATTCCCAAAGGCATCCGCGAAGGTCAGCGGCTGCGGATGGCCGGGCAGGGTGCGCCGGGCCTGGGCGGCGGTCCCAATGGCGATCTGTATCTGCACATCCAGTTCCAGCCACACCCCAGATTTCGGGTAGAGGGTAGCGATTTGTACCACGACCTGCATATCACGCCCTGGGAGGCAGTGTTGGGTGCCAGCGTCGAGGTGCCCACCCTGGACGGCGACGTGCGCATGAAGATTCCGGCGGGCAGCGCCAGCGGGCAAAAGCTGCGGCTCAGTCAGAAGGGGTTGCCGGGCTCCGGCAGTAAAACGCCCGGCGATCTATATGCGGTAATCCAGATTGTCGTCCCCAAAAAAATCAGTGCGCCGGAAAAAGCCCTGTGGGACCAACTGGCGGAGATGTCCGACTTTCATCCCCGCCGCTGACTGGAAGACAGAGGAGAATGCCCCATGGTTTCACCACCGATCACCGTCATCGAAGCAGAATTGCTGGAAGAGGGCGCTTTCTGCTTCGATTTTCCGCACTTTTGTACCCTGCTCCACTGTGGTGAAGGCGAAGCCGTGCAACTGGTGCGCTACGGCGTCATCCACCCCGAAGGCAGCGGCCCGCAGCACTGGCGCTTCCGCAGCCTCGATCTCTACCGCGCCCGCCTCAGCCGCCGCCTTAGCCGCGATCTGGAGATCGACATGGCGGGTGCGGCGCTGGCGGTGGACTTGCTGGAGCGATTAAGGATGTGGTCGCCAGCCGGGAGAAGTCGATGATCCAGGCCATTCCCAAGGGTTGCGCCACGGTGACAGATCAAGCGAAGCCGCCATGCCTACGTCAGTGCGGCCCGGACGCTCAAAAATCGCGCTCTACCTTGAAAGCATTGATGACAACATCTGCCATCTGATTGCGGGCACCATGCACCACCGCGTCCAGGACATCACTCTCTGTCCAGCCGTGGGTAAGCACCGTCTCCACATCTTCCCGTGTCAATAACGGTGGCGTCTGCACAGCCTTGAGCACCAACAGGAGCATGGCCTTGTCCCGATCGCTCAAGGGCGCCGCCCCTGGATCTTGCTTGGTGGCCTCCACCGCCTCAGGGCTTTGACCAAGGTGGTTGATCAGCATGGCCTCATTGAAGCCCACGCAGTAATCACACTGGTTGGCCTGGGAAATCAACATACGAATAGTGGCGAGCAACGCCGCTCCGAGACGGGGATGATGACGATAGTATTGGATGCCCTCCCACTGTTGGGCGAGAAGCGCCGGGCTCGATCCGTAAACTTGCACGACGGCGGGAACCCGTCCAAAAGCACCTTCAATTTCCTGGTACAACTCGGCGGTCCTGCCGGAGGCTTCCTCCGGCGTAATGATTTGCAGGATAGACATAAATTGCTCCAATGGGCGTTCATGTATGTGCGGGACTGAGCATACAGACTAGTCGGTATTAAATATCTTTGCAAGCGTTGTGGCCGAAGTACCGGGTGGGTTCTACCAGCGGGTCAGGACAGACGCATCCCGGATCTCCATCCGAATCTCTGCCGCATGGGTCAGTAAAATCAGATGCGTACCCGACTCCAGCAGATGATACTGCGCCGTCGGCAGGTGTGCAGCCATCGCCAAACCGACCTGTGGGTTGATCACCTGATCCTGGGCGCCCTGCCAGACATGCACCGGCACCTGAATATCCTCCAGGCGGAAGGGCCAGGGACGGTTGAGTATCGCGAGATCATCGGCCATCCCCCCTGTCCCTTGCCGCAACGCCTCCCGCAAATCGACGCACAGCTTCGCCAGAACGTCCGGTGCCGCCAACAAGGACCGGTCGCCGGCGCTCATCTTTGCCGCCAGCCGCGCCACGAAACGTTCCGGCTCCTGGCGCACACCACCCATGCTCAGGCGCAACAACACCCTGAAGAGCCACGGCGCCCTGCGTATCAGGGTAAAGAGGACATGATCTTGCCGACGCAAAGCAGACCATATTTCCGGGATGTCTAACGGCCCCAAGCCGCTTACCAGGTGTGCGCAGCGCACCCGCTCCGGCATGGCGTAGGCACAAGCCAGCGCGTAAGGACCGCCACCGGAGAAACCCAGCACATGAAAGGCGTCAAGCCCCAGACGACTTACCAAGACTTCGCCCATCGCCGCCACTTCGGCCATGGTCAATTCCGGCTGCCGATCCAACGCTCCGTAACCCGGCCGGTCAAAGGCAATCCAGCGCAGGCCATCCCGCAGGGCCGCGGGCAACAACTCCAGTTGCAGGCGGGAACCGGGGGTACCGTGAAAGAACAACACCGGCAAGTTCCCGTTCGGGTCACCGACATCTTCGTAGGATACAACCCGGCCGGAATCCAGGGTGAGTGAACGCTTCATAGTGTTGTCAAGGCCCAAAACCATTGCACCAGAAACAGGTTAGCAGAATGTGGTCGTTGCCGGTCAATTCCAGCACCAAAATCTGCGTCTGGGTTATAACCAGTCATCGTCACCTTCTCGCACTGATGGCTTGCGCTGGGGCTGTGAGAAACCCGATCCTCGCAATATTTGATTGGGTATCGAAATCAGCGTCTATTCATGCCTGTGCATAAAGGAGATACCATTCTCGCAATGCCACCGGCCTCCAAGGAGATATACTCAATGATATTTCGTCAGCTATTTGAAGCGGAATCATCCACCTACACCTACCTATTCGGTTGCACCCAGACGGGGCAGGCGGTCCTGCTGGATCCCGTACTGGAGACCATGGAGCGGGATTTGCGGGTGCTTCAGGCGCTGGGTCTGCGCCTCGCCTACACCCTGGAAACCCATATTCATGCAGATCACGTCACCAGTGCATGCAAGCTCAAAGCAGTTGCGGGGAGCCAGATTGCCGGTCCGGCCATGGACCGACTTCCCTGCACAGATTTAGGTGTGGCGGAGGGGCAACCACTTAGGGTGGGTCTCCTCACCTTTTATCCACTGTTCACACCCGGCCACACCGATGCTCACCACAGTTATTTGTTGACCGGGGGAGATACTCCGTGGGCATTTACTGGCGACGCGCTGCTGATCGATAGCTGCGGACGCACCGATTTTCAGAATGGCAATGCAGCCACGCTGTACCGGTCGATTCAGGATAAGTTATTTAGCCTGCCGGACGAAACCCTGATCTACCCAGCGCACGATTATCAGCATCGACACGTTTCTTCTGTGGCTCAGGAAAAAGAGAGGAACTCCCGGCTGGCGGGCAAAAGCGTAAAAGAATTCCAGGACATTATGGCGGGGCTGAATCTGGCCTACCCCAAAAAAATGGACTATGCGGTACCCGCCAACCGCCAATGCGGTGAGTGCCCTGCCGAACTGCCAGAGCATGTGCGGCGTTTGTGTGACCCGTCCCTGCAGGGGTAAGCGATATGTCCGGCTCTATCCATCCTCCTGTCGATGCTCCTGGTTGGCTCAACAGAAATGTTTTGCTCTTGGCATTATCGGCTTTTTTTGCAGACGGTGGGTACCAAGCCGTTACAGCCGTCAGTGTCTGTCTGGCGCTGGTCCGCCATGCACCATCTGCCGCAACGACTCCCGCAAACAGGGCACATTACTCGTCGCCATGCGCCCCGCGTTCATGTTCAGGGCAAGGCATTAGCCAGGTTGGATATGGACCAGGCGAGATTACTGACCGTACTGACCTGATTGGTGGCATCTTGCACCACATTGCCAGAGCCCCGCGACACATGCTTGTGGATAGGGGTCGCTGAGGCGTTCGTGGCGCGTTGGGCCGGTATACAGGTGTAACCCGGCGGGCAGGCAGCGGGTTCCGTTCGCGCCATGGGGATGCCATTAGACTGGGTATCCGACGCAGCGGCATCCCCCTGCCAGCCATAGGGCACGGCGAGAACGGACGTGGCCGCTGCGGGAACGGGAAATGCACCGAGAGATCTACCGTCGGGCGAGTAAATATTCACCGTGTGATGGCCGCTGATGGCGTAGACATCGCCGGTGATGGCGCTGGCTGTAAGCTGATTGGCGAGATGTCGTACCGAAGACCATCCTCCCAAATCCGGAAAGCCACCTGCCATAGCCACCGGTTGTCCTTGTGGGCCATAGGCGCGGATGGCCAGGCGGCTCCGGGTGTGGTCGATCCTGTACATGACGTACACGAGACGGCGCCGGGGACTCCAGGCGACGCCATTGGGGGATGCCATGGGGGTATCCATGTGCTGCTCGGTGCCGCCCGTATCCGGGAATGCGCCGGGCATCCGGATACGATGGCCATTTAAGGTATAGACCCGCACACCGGAGGGATAGCCCTCGCCCCAGGGGACATAAACCCTCCCTTGAGCACTGGCGATACCTTGTGGGGACGAATTCCAGCCGCTGAAGACGGGAGAACCCACCCCCGACTGGCCAATGACCAACCCGGCATCATTCATGATCCACCAATTGCTGCCGCTGTCGCCCGCAACGAGAAAATGTCCGTCGTCATCCGTGATTACGGTGGGGCGGTTGATACCGGCAAAAGCGCTCACCGCAGGCGCGCCGGTGTTGCTGAAGACCCGGATGCCGCCGGGACTGCCGCCTGCGATATCCTGTCCAACATCGGCCACATAAAGGGTGTTGTCGCGGGCACGGTAGGCCATGTCCATCGGATGGATCAGGCCGACGAAGGCCCCCGGCATGGGCACCGGCTTGCCGGTGGGACTGTAGGCCAGCACTTGCGGATGCTTCCCGGCGAGGGTGACAAAGAGGCCGTCCACCAGCAGCCACCCCCGGCTGACCCGCTCCTGGCCATTTGCGGCCCTTACGGTCAGGCGCAGCGGCCAGGCCCCGGCCGGCGTGGAAGGAGGCACGGTGATCCGTCCCTGTACCGTCCCGCGCAGCCCCGTGGGGGCGCTGACCGTGATACCGCGGGGGCCGCCCTGGACCTGGACCTGGTAGGGCGCCGGTCCCGGCGGGGCGGGCAGGAAGAGGGAATACGTCCCTCCCTGCCCCAGTGGGGCGACCACATTTCCCGCAACCGCCACCGGGGTATCAACCCCCGCACGAGCCACAATGGGTAAAAGCACCAGGGTCAAGAGCGCATAAAGCATGGTGATTGATTTTTTTGGCATGGATTTCCTCTGCAAGGGAAGGCGACAGAAAGGGGCGGGATGGCATGGCGATCGTCTTCTCCCAAGTCCTATGGTTGTCTTGTCCAGTAACTTGGTTGGGCATCTCAGCGTACGGAGCCGCAGTCGGGGCCGGCGCGACGGCCCTTCATCCGCATGGTGGTTTCCGTCGCGTAGCTGGCCGGTCCGGTGATGTTCTCGGTGATCTGCCAGTGCGAGTCGAAGGTTTGCGGCAGGCTCTGGATCCAGCCCACCTGATTCACCGTGGCATGGGGCGTGGTGCAGTGGATATTCCACTGTTCGCGGCCGTTGGCCAGCGGTGCGTGGGTCGTGGTGCAAGGGCCGTGATGGGCGGGAAGGAAAGGTTCGGCGGGGGGCTCATGGGCTTTGATGCAGACCTGCATGCTGCGGTGGACCGGTTCGCTGACGTTGGCCGAAGGGACATGAACGGTCCCGGCGACGGTCATGTCCCATAAACCGGGTTCCATGGGCGACTCGCTCAGGATGGGGTGGGCCATGGCGCTGGCGGACGATAGGACCCATGCGCCCGCGAGGGCGAGCAAAGAGAAGGAACGGGACATGCGATGTTCTCCTGTGGTGTGGCTGTGATGGACAGAGCTTGGGGGGTAAGGAAGTTTTTTACCGGTAGATATCTGGAGTCCCGGTGCCAGGCCCAGAATGCCCTTTTCTGCTTTTTGGGCGGATGGGGCGGCTCGCCGAAGACCTCGCGATACGCGGCATGGGCCACCGGCGGCCCCAATACCGAGATAAACAGGCCCAGCCAGACCAGGGATGCGGTCGGCAACAGCAGGTGCGCCAGGATCAACCCCGCCCACAACTCCCCGATAGGCAGCCAGAGGCGGCGGTTCCGGGAGAGGGTGGCGGCCGACTCCAGGAAGGAAGGCCATAGCAACAGGCCGCGATCATAGGCCAGCGGGATCATGAAAAACGGCAGGATGATCCAGACATAGACGGCCCCGGCCAGATTGGCCAGCCTGACGCCCAGCAGATCCCAGCGCTCCACGGCGGTCAGGGTGGCACCCGTGATCTCCCAATGCCGGTGCATGAAAACAATGGCGATCAAGGCAACGGTCAGTTGCCCGAGCCTGAGGGCGACCGTCAGGCCGGCGATCAGCAGGCCGCCGAGAAAGGCACCAGCCAGGCCCTCCTTCCACTCGCCGGCGCCCTCCGCGGCAGCGCGCCGCGACAGGTACAGACCGGCCAGCAGAAAGAGTGGCGACAACACCGTTTGTAGCCATAAAGGCAAAGGAAATGCCGCGAGCGCCACCAGCGCGGCGCCGAGCAGCGCGAAACCGCGCCACTCGGCGCCCACGATGGCGAAGGCCGCCCCAAACCACCTGCACAGCGGTAATTTTTCCGGGCACGGAAGCTTCACCGGCGCCATCCCATCAGCGCAGCGGCCTCAACAGCCGCTGGTGGCCTCGGAAACCACCGGCGCGGCATTGGCGCTGCCCGGCGGCGTGTAGGTAACCTGGCAGGTGGCCGCCTTGGTCGCCCCGTTCACCTGGAAAGTGGCCGTGCCGCCCGGCGCGAGGGCGTAGAGCGTGAGCAGCCCGCCCGTATCCTGCAGCGTCTGACCGATGCCGTTACTGCTGGCATTGGGATACCCGTAGATCGTATCGACGGTGATGCCCTGGCCGATAGGGACACTGGCCGTGGGTGCGCCCGCCACGCCGGTAACCAGAGCCTTGCCGTATACGAGAGAGTCGGCGGACTGGATGGAACCATATAGTTGTTCCGCCACCGATGCCCGCGCGTCCGACTGGAGATTGACGAAACGCGGCAGGGCAAAAGCGGCCAGAATACCCAGAATGACAATAACGACGATCAGTTCAATCAGGGTAAAGCCCGCTTGTGTTACGGACTTCACTGCGACGGGCTTTACTGCGGCCATGCGAATAGCTCCTATAGTATTTACTTCTCCGGCAGTTTACGGGCCGGCATCGTAACAGGCCCCATGCCGGAGAAACTAGCAGAAAACGCTGCGGCTTAAAAGATGCCGTGCAAGGCGCGCAAATCCTTCCCGATATCCTGTACCAGCCGGAGTGATGGCCATTTTCCACCACGGGAAAAATGAACATTTTTGTGCGGGAAGGCCATAATTATGGCGCAAAAAAACAAATAACCTGCTGTTTCTTTGGTACATTAGAGATTTACGGTCAATTCACGATGGCCTTGCTATAGTTTGCACCGTGAGGAGCCACTCCATGAGAGCTCCATCGCAAGTTGTTACGATCCGATAGGCGCTTTATTCCATAATTTCAGGAGATCCTCATGAAGAGCAAAAGTTCAATCCCCGCTGGCCTCCGCGAACGCGGCCAGGGTATGACCGAATACATCATTATTGTCGCCCTGGTGGCCATTGCCGCCATCGCCGTTTATGCCTATTTCGGCCAGGATGTGCGCGGGCAGATGTCCAGCATCTCCAGCCAGTTGGGCGGGAAGAGCGGTGTTCAGGGCCTGACTAACGCCCAAACCGCCCTAAATAATGCAGATAAGGAAGGTGCTCAAACCTAGGGAACCTCGAATAACAAAAATTTCGCCATTTGAGTTGGAGGCATCCTCTCCCCTTCGCTCATTTTTCAGCGATTTCGCAGATTATCCATTATTTTCTCGATGATTT
>NZ_DAHVHY010000002.1:48071-89074 GCF_027322205.1 Acidithiobacillus sp. | reverse complement strand
CTGCCGGAGGTGGTTATCTTCACGTGCATGCCGCCACTTTATCAGCGTTCATAGGCATGTCAATAAAAGAGCATAAGTGATAACACGTGCCACCACAGAAGTTTTAGAAAACAGGCGCTGAAACCCCTATGAATGCTGGGGCGGCATTACGAAATTGACGATTTTTGCCAATGAACTGTCGAACTCGGGGGTGCACAACATATAAGTTGCACTTCCTGTTTCATGACCTGAAAAGCGGCTGTTAGCCCGTCAACCGTCTGGGTAAAAAGGCCAATACTCAGTTTGACCCCTCCTCTATGGGGATTCTTGGTAATCTTTAAACAAGGCCATGGGCATACGTAGCGCTAACCACAAACTGGGCAGTGCCGCAGCAAATGCCAGTAAAAAGAATTCCACAAATCCCACCCGTGCCGCAAGAAAGCCGCTAAACCCACCGACGACGGTGGCTGCTACAGACATCAGGGCGGAGCCAATAGCGAAGTGCATCGCCTGATAGTCGCCCTGGCAGCGCTGCATAAGAAAAACCATCAAAACGGCGGTGCCGAGACCAGCCGCCACCTGCTCAAAGGCCACCGTAATGCCGACCCACCAGACAGAAGGCATCGCCCAGGCTAGCCACGCATAGGCAGGTATCGCCAGAGACTGGATAAAAGTCAGTGGAAATAGAGCGCGGCGTAATCCTCCTCGAGATATGATGATACCCCCCAGCAATGCACCCCCAATACCCGTCACGGTACCTACCGTGCCGGTGAGAATGCCACGTGCTACCAAGCCATAACCCAAATGGTTAAGGAATGGTGTCACCATTGCAAACATCATGGCGTCACCAGCACGAAAAAGCAGGATAAAGGCCAGGGCCCAAACGATTCCTGGTTGCTGCATATAGGTCGAAAGGGCTTCGCGCACTGCGCGCCAGCGTTGCCCCTGATGGCTCGTAGCCACTGGTGGTGGAAGTACGCGCTGATGAAAAGCTGCCAATCCCCACATCATCGCTGCTGCGGTTAAAAAACAAATGGTCCAGGACGCCCATCCAGCGAGGATAACGAGGGCACCATTTCCTACCAACATGGCTACCCGATAGGCGGCGACCCGCAGTCCGGAAAATGCAGCTTGATCGGACGAATTAAGTATCTGAATATAATAACCATCTACGGACATGTCATGGGTGGCAGACATAAAGGCCATTAACACAAAGATTTTAGCAGCAAGATCCAGATCCAGGTGTTGCGCGGGCCAGACCAACAAAGCTGCCACGGCACCCAAGATGATTTCCATCACCACCAACCAACGCTTTTTGTTGGCAAAAAGGTCGATTAACGGACTCCAGAATAGCTTGATGTTCCAGGGCAGACCGAAAAAAGAGAGCAGTCCAATGACCTGCAAACTGGCCCCGGCATAGGTAAAAAACTGCACGGAGACCTGTTGCACCAGCGAATATGGCAATCCTTCCGCGTAATAGGTGCTGACAATCCATCTGAATGTTTTAAACTTTTCTCTCAAGATTCATCCGGATATAAAAAACCCCCGCAACGCGGGGGTCTAAATGGCCCAAAAAACCCATTAAGCAGTTTTTGGGGGTGTGACGAGCTTTTTTTGTACCAACACCCATGAAACCGACTTTTCAGTTTCCGTCGGGGTAAGCACTGCTGCGGCGGTACAGACTCCCACATGCCAGACATGCCGCGCTCGATAGTGTAGCTCAACATTTTGCCACTCATTCTGGCAGTGACTTGCTGGCAGGCAAACAACCCTCCGCCTCTGCCAAAAACCCCGCTTCGGCCATCTAATCTGGTGTTTCATCGTGACAGTAGTAGTCGCTGCTACTTCTTCAACAAAACGTCCCCCTGTACAGCGAAACCCGACGACACGGTAGTAGTGGCTCCCGTGTCGTCATCACTCTGGGTGGATCCAAAACCCTGGCCACTGCGCATAGTCGAACTGTCACTCGACGCGGTAGTGGACTCTGGCGAGCACGAGAAGACGTATGACTAGACTAAAATTTCTGACATTCGTCATGACTTCTAAAGTGTTCTAGTTTTGAACTACCCAAGTAGTGAATTTAGTCAGTAGAAGAATCCGAACTCGTACCAGAAGCCGCATCAGAAGAATCGCCGCTGGCGGTACTGGCGTCAGGCGCAGCAGATTCCATCGGCATAGTAGCACTGCTGCTGTCCGTGGTGGTCGTCGCCGGGGCAGCAGATTCGGTGGTGGTGGTGGCACTGCTGTCAGAAGCAGCAGTGGTGTCTTCCTTTTTGGCACACGCTGAGGCAAGCGCGATGGCACTGGCAACGAGGATGATCCGGGCAGCAGGCTTAATCTTGGTAATATCCAACATGTTTTAAACTCTCCTTACGTAGGTTTCACGAGATGACAGCGTCAGTAACTGACGTAGATGGTATAGCGCAAACGGCCTCAACATGGTAGCACTAATTTCTCCTGTGCCAAATACCACAGATCGCAGCATAAGCAAACGCTCGCAGACTTAGGTGTGGAACAACGGCTACGAGATCAGCATGGTGACCCACCTGATGTCCAAAGATCGACTTGATCGCGGTCTCAGTGTCGGAAATCCAAGAGGAGGCATGGCAAACACGAATGTCAAAATCATGTTAGCTCGGATGATCGTAAAGAAAAAGCACGGGCTGGCACCCATGCACCCATATACGATACGCTACCTACGCGTTATGCGTCCCAACCTCCAGAGAGATTCCCGTGGGGGTTAGATATAACACCGCTCGGCGCGCCAAGTGCTGAATGGAACCTGCCGACTGGTGACAGCCTCCCGCTGGGACTCCATGAAAGCCCGCCGGGCATACCAGATCCACCAATTATAGATCGATATCACTACTATTATTATGGTCCACCGTACCAAGGAAACGAAAGGGGACTCATGTTGCTGGCCCCTGCAATATTGGAGGTAGGGTATCTGGCCATTTTAATGGTGGCCGATTAAAGTATTCTGTAAAAAATTTAACATCATATTGATCGGTAAAAACACTACAACAGGCTTACTATCATGGGCACATGTTAACGCTTTCGCAAATGCTTCGTCAGGGTAACAAAAAAGAAGCCAGATATCATAATTGCTCCGCCTATTAACAAATGATTGGTAACCTGTTCACCAAGCAAAGGAGCGGATCCCAGAATTACCACCACGGGCACAGCCATTTGTACGGAGGCACTTGTGACCCCCGAAAGCTCTTGTACCAGCATATACCAAACCACGTACACCAACGCAGAAGTGATTGCACCGACCACTAAAGCATAGTATAAACCGGACATGCTAATGTATATTGATTCTCGACCACCAAGATCAAATATATCTACGACGACGAAAATAATGAGTACAGCCAAGCCTGACCAAATGAAATTTGCAGTGGTGACGGCCAGTGAGTCAGTTATGTTTTTACCCAACATTGAGTATAATCCCCAAGATATACCAGCAATAATCATCAGAACTATTCCGATAATATCTGGTAGCCTGCTGATTCCTCCAATTAAAATCCAAAGGCCCCATAAGGAAAGGCCGCTCCCTAGCCATTGCCAGGCTGAGAGTCGATAACCCTTAAAAATCTCCCAACACAATATGGTGGCCTGAATGGCAAAAAATAGGAATAGCGTGCCAGTAGCTGCCCCGAGCTGTAAATATCCATATGCAAATGCAAGCGCATAGAGCAACAGCATAACTGGCATTAATATGTGGGATAGGCGTGGACGCACCCGGGCGATCAATGCCAGAAGTAACAGCATGATAAAACCACTAACCAGGCGAATTACAGTAAATGGCAAAGGGCCTATCAAATGCCCACCAAGGGCTGCGCGAGCCAATAGACTGTTTCCAGCCATACCGATTAACACCAAAATGGTAAGAACAAGGATTCGGAATGACATAATCTTTCTCTCGGGTAAAGGAGGCCGCTCCTATCATTGAATGAAAATCACTGGCGAAGGCAATAATAATCATACACCGCAACAAGATAATGGTTCCAGACTACCAAGAAGGCATCATGCAATGCGCTTTCTTTGCTCAGCAACAAAATATTTAACTTCATTACTGCTTGGATTTGATATACCACTTTTGTAATGCGCATACTCCAAGAGCCGCCGCCAAATCCAGTCGGGATGGAGGGGCTCTATGCCCTGACCAATCCAGCCACGTACCACCGGGAATTGGCAGCATCAGCCTGTTTGTTGGTGTCTTGCCCACAATCACTATCTGTTTGCGATCCAGCCTACGGGGCCATCCCGGCCCTGCGTCGCACGGAGTACGGGAGCGCAAAAGCTCTGTGGGGCGGGCGTTTCCTCCCCACACTCCTGTTTCGCTGATTTTGCAGGGCAGAAAGCAAGTTTAGACGCATAATCAAGCGTTGAGTCTGCTGCTGATTACGCCGTTGTCCTGTTGAACGACTTGAGGAAGGCGTTATCGGTGGACGCGAAAGAACGGCTCTCGGCGGCACGGGAAGCGTTGAGTTTGAAGCACGGAGAACGGTGATCCTGCTGCCACGCGCAGGAGGATGCCCGCCGTAGTTGACGACACCCCGTGGGGAAATCCAACGATAAATGGGGGCGGCTTCCAGCCCTGACGAAGCGAAGAAGAGCAAGCCCAGCAACATACACCGCACGGCGACGTGATGATGGTACTCCTGGTTGTCAATGGCATGTTCCATAAAATTGGCACGCCTCAGAGTTTTTCGGGAGCCACTTAGCGGCGCTCCGAAAGTATATCCGTGGAATGGACAAGCGTATTGCTTCCTTATGAGGTCAGAGATTCGTCTGCAGCGACAAACCGGTGAACCAGTTAAATGATCCCTGGAATGAGCCGGTATGTGTGATAGCGGTATTCTTGATAAGCGGGTCCGAACGCATCCGTCAGTATGTGTTCTTCTTTGGCGATTCTCCAGAGATAGATCGAAATGACGGGAAGAATGATCATGATCGCTGTGGCCCAGTAACCAAACGACAATGCCAACCCGGAAAAACACAGGAGTGCTCCCGTGTAGGAAGGATGGCGCACCATGCGGTACGGTCCGTGCCGGATCAGTCGATGTCCGGGCTGGATAGCCAGATCCACAGTGAAATATCTCCTTAACGTCATAACCGCATACGATCTCAGCAGCAATCCCGCCATCAGCAACGAACAACCCACCCGCGGCAGATATAGGGCAATATGTGGCTCATGGCGGACTTCTGCCGCTACCATACAAGCCCAGCTTCCGACACTGGAAAAAATCACGACGTTGAATATTTTTGAAGATCCACCGTCTTGTTTATTCGCATTCATGGGGGACCGGAAAAAATATTCCAGATACAACTCTAGCAATATCCATAAGGATAACACTGCCAACAGTAGAACTGCCGATACCGTCATTCACCACCGCCTTTGCTTCTTTGCCCAGATGATAGGACCCTGAGCATACCCCACAATGCGTCATATTGCTGCCTAAATGAACGTATGGTTCGTTCACCCTTCTTCTCCACGCCAGATTTTGCCCTTTCTCGGTGTATGGCGATGTCGACGGAGATCATGGCGCTGTCGCCATTGACGATAACCCGGAAAGGTGCATCGTATGCATGCCCCCAACAGAGCGATCAACAACCGCCATAATGGCGCACCATGCCGCTGAACAAAATGATTTGCATGGTCACTTCGTTTTTCACCTCCACGCACACGCGAAAATTCTGGATTGTGGCATGGCTCACTGAGTATCGCACATATCGACCTTGGCATCGAATATGCTCAATATTGTCACGATATATATGATCAATAATGGCTTCCAGATGAATGACCAGTTTTGAATAAACATCGGCAAGTGCGTAGCCATAGGGTGATGTGATGGCTACCCTGGTCATCGAGGAGGGCGATAATAAGCGGCGTTCTGCATACAAAACCCTATCCGGTATTATACTATCACCATTTCAGGTACATTTCTTTACCCACATCAGAGAATCCCATACTTTCGTACAGATGAATCGATTTGTGGTTAGCAGTGAAAACATGTAATGCCAGCCCTGCGGAACCCGCGCAACGACATTGCCCGACAACATGGGCCAAAAGGTTTTTGCCGTGACCCTGCCCCTGAAAATCTTCTTCGATCATGAGCCACTGTAGTATGGCGACCTGTTGCGGTGGTGCCGAATACCATGCGCCGCCGATAATGGCGTTCTGCCATTGAACAGCCACGAGGTACTGGTGCGCCGAAGCTTGTTCATGCTGATGCAGTTCTTGGATCTGGCGAAGCGTTATCGCCTCTGCCATCTCTTGCGAACAATGCATTGCCTGACGTAGCTGGAAACTATGGTGCGTCGCGAGGGTGGCAGTAAATTTCGGGATATATTCCGTGGGCATCGCCACATAAGTGGCCTCTGCAACGGTGCTATCCATAGCGAGCCTACTGGCGGGCGTCATTTCCTGAAGCCCCGATACTGACCGCACGATATTACCGATGCCCCGGACCGGTTTTCAGGCTGGAACAAAACACCAACAGGCTGGAAATATGGCCCTATCTGGTGAAATGGATGGGTTGCCTGCGTATTTGGCGTGAGGCTGGGGGTGACTGATGACAGGGACATAATAACTACTCTCCTCAAAAGGATATTGCTGCTGGTCTGCCCCAGCCATAAGCAATTATGGCGCCAACGACAGGGCGATTGGAACACTACCCCAGGAATCAAAGCGGCAATCATTTGCCGTTGAGAACATAGGGTTCTGTCAGAACATCCGCCTGTCCAAGACGAACCGCTTCTGCTTACCGTTCTGGGGTACCAGTAATGAATGGCATATTTTTTGCTGCATGGCATACACGACACACGCGGGTACGACGATGAACAATATCCATCCAGCACAACACCGGAAGCGCAGTATCTGGCTCTCGCGCGGAATGATGCTCCTCCTGTTTGCCTGCACGGTAGCGCCGCCCCTCAGCGCCGTTGGCGCAGAAACCCCTGAAACCATCCGTGCTGCCGTTGTCCGTTTCGTGCGCAATCACCTGCCTGCCAATGCCAGCACTGCAGAAATCCACATCAGCGGCCCGGCACCGAGCCTGCATTTTCCCACCTGCGCCCGCTTGCAACTCAACTTTTTCGGCTATGGCAATCCTTACGGTAACCAGACCGTCGCCGTGCGCTGCAGCAGTCCATCACCATGGGTCCTGTATGTACCGGTACAACTAAGCATGAATCAGGTCGTCGTCGTCGCCGCTCACCCACTCAGTGCGGGTATGGTGCTGAGCGCCGCCGATCTCAGCGTTGTCAAGCGTGACACTACCGGGCTCGGTGGTAGCATACTGAGTAACCCACAACAGGCCATCGGCCAGGTTCTGCGCTTTGGTACTCTGGCAGGGCAACCTGTTACCACATCCATGCTCAACGCACCGGAGATCGTTCATGCCGGCGAACAGGTTACTTTGTATGCGGAAGGAGATGGCATTCGTATCGCTACCATCGCCAACGCCATTGAAAGTGGTCGTCCCGGACAGGCTATACTGGTACGCAACATGCAGTCCGGCCGGGTGATTCGCGGTATCGTTACAGCCAATGGTACGGTGGTGGTGCCCTTCTGAAGGCTGGTCGGTTGCCAATAAGTTTCAAACGGGCCTTCAGTTCTTGCTCCAATGTGCCGTATCACGATTTCAAGTGTAGAGGAGAATCAGCCATGAACCCCATCAACCCTTATTCGGGCGTGCCCGGCACGAAGACGCAGACAAGTAACGATGCGGCGATTACTGCAAGTCAACCTGCATCATCCGGAGCCAGCCCGGCGCAAAGTGCCAAAAATCCAACCATAGCCCAGGACCATGTGACCCTTTCTCCCGTCGCTCTCAGTCTCCTTGCTACCCATAACTCCACGTCAAAAGACTCCGGGCGTGTGCAGAGCATCAAATCAGCCCTCGCTAATGGCACCTACCAGATCTCGCCACAACGCATTGGCCAAGGCCTTACCCAGGATGCACAACAGTTCTTGCCCTTGGTGCCCGGCAATAAGGCCTGATCTCATGACCAGCCAGACAGATGCTACCCTCCAGCAACAAATCAGTGCCCTAGAAGCCTTGCTTCAGTTGCTCCTTAAGGAAGCGCGTTGCCTCCAGTCCGGGAGCATAACCGAGTTGGAACCCATTGCTGCGGAAAAAGAACGGCTCTACCAGAACATCAGCATTCTGGAGTCCCGGCACTGCACTCAAGCTCCCAATCTCACTCCCGTGGATCTGCGCGCCCGGCGAAAAGCGCTTCTGCAAAAGATCGTTCAGCATAACCAACTCAACGGACAGGTTATTGGCGCCCTTGAACGCTTCAATAAGGGTGCCTGGCAGATTATTTTCGGTACTGACCACCCGCTCTACACTGATGTTGGCACCACTCAGAATGCCGCGCAGCGGCACCTGATCGGCAGCGCCTGAGTGCTCGTTCTCACCCGGCGCCGCGGTCAGGCCATTTGTATCGGCGATGATATTCGTATCGTTGTCACCCGCATAGAAGATGGTCAAGTCCGATTAGGGATTGAGAGTGCTCACCATGTGACCATCCTCCGCGAGGAATTACTGGAGTCGGTGCGCCATGCCAATCGGTCTGCACAAGCCGTAGCCCCCGTCGAGTTTGGCCAGTGGCTACAGTCTCACCGCCCGCCTGATCAGGACGCGGCCAACATTCAGGAAGAGCAAAAATGACCCAATACTCCACCCGCTTTGGCCTCCTGTCCATTTCCGAGGAGCAGGTTTGGCAGTGTGTCGCGCCGCTCCCTGGTTTCACGGAGTTGCAGCGTTTTGCTCTGTTACACGTTCAGGAACATGGCCCTTTTGTCTGGCTGCAATCGCTGGATGAGCCGCTGATCACTTTTCTGCTGGTGGCGCCAGCACACTTTGGCCTGCGCTATCCACAGCGGCCTCACTTCGCACTCCAGGAAGCGGAGGGGATTAGCATGGTCATGGCGATCCTGCCGCAACAAACAAAGGATTCTTTGCACGCCAATGCGTTGGCACCGCTGTATTTCATGCCAGGCACGCGTCAATTCGGTCAGTGGATTGTCGAACACCCCGATCCCGATTCAGCGGTCATTTCCGAAGCCAAAAGCCCCCCGCTTACCCTGTATACCCAGATCGTCCACCTCGAACACACCCAGCAGAAACTAGCTGCCAGCCCCCTAGCGATTGGCGCTGCGTAAGCGTTCGCGATCACAACGCAGGGTGTACTGAATAATCTGTTCCTGCAGGCTTCCCGGGGCCTGTACAAAGCTAAAACCGATTTCTTGCACAGCCATACCGCGGGGATAACGTACCGGTTCCACATAACGAACCTGCGCCCCTACCCAGTATGCCTTGCCCTGAAAGCTGAACTGCACGCTGGCCAGTATCTCGCCAGTGGTTATCGGGTAGTCATTAGGTGCATTAATTCTTGCACGCATGCCACCAGCACCAATATTCACACAGAATCCGTCGCAACTGCGGGCGCCGTGGCGCTGCAGTGACAACGCCATCCCCCCGGCGGGCTCAGCCAGCGTCGCGCGCAGGGCCATGCGCCGCTGCATCTGGTAAATAGCCTCTGGCCATTGGATACGCACAGCCCCGTAACGCTGCCACAGGAATCTCTCCATTACCTTGCTCTGAAACCCCAAGGGCATGGTCAAACGGCTCCACAGAAGCAAATCTTCTCCACACAGCAGACGAACATTTGCTGTCTCTGGCATAAGTTCATCCAGAATCAACGTGGAAGCATCGATTTCAGTGTGCAGAAGGGCGGCCTGCGCCAAGGTGCCACCCGTACGTCCTACCATCACCGCCAACACTTCGCCGTCGGCAACCAGTTCGGTAAGGGCACGCTCAATCGGGCCGCTCCCTGTTTGCCGATTTTTTTCAGTGAACAGTTGATCCAGTAAGCACTGATTCAAACGCATCTTATCCTCACCTTTCAATTGTGATCGTCAAGATTTTGACGATTCTGACAGAAGATCGTCAGCGCTGGGCGACCATGCCGGACTTTCTGGTCATTTTACGGTAAAGAGGCAGGAATCATGCCGGTACTAAGGCACTCGCTTTGCGGCACGATTTTCGCGTTACCGGGGACGCCCGCTGCGGAATCGGAAAATTCGTCTATTTCCCTGCGCATCTGCGTAAAAAAGGAATATCGCCATGGCACGTCGCAAGAAAGAAGAGGAATGGGAGAATCATGAACGTTGGCTGGTGTCTTATGCCGACTTCATTACCCTGCTCTTCGCCTTTTTTGTGGTGATGTATGCCATTTCCTCGGTGAACGAAGGCAAATACAGAGTCCTGTCGAGAACTTTGGTATCCGCCTTCAGTGGACACCCCTGGTCTCCAGTACCCATCCGCTCTGACGCGACCCCATCCCTCAGTGAAATGCCCATAAAGCTGCCGCCGCTGCCCAAAATCGCCAACATCGTCTCTGTGCCCCATGTGCAAAAAGGTCAGGTTTCTCCCAGAGCAAAAATGGCGCCGCAGACATCGCCCGAGGTCGCCATGCGCGACATAGAAAAACAAATGGCATCCCTACTTAGTCCCCTGATTAAGCAGGGGAGTGTCGCGATTCACCGCAGCAACCTCGGTGTCGTCATTGATCTCAACGCCAAAATTCTGTTTCCCTCGGCACAGACGCAACTCAGCCCCAATGCCACCCACACCCTGGGGTCTATTGCAAAGGTCTTGAGTCAGGTGCCTTATCAGATCCAGGTGGCCGGATTTACCAACGATCTACCCATCCGCACGACCCAGTTTCCCTCTAACTGGGCTTTATCTGCGGCACGTGCGGTTTCCGTGGTGGAACTTTTCATCCAGCATGGTGTGGACCCACAGCATCTGGTCGCCGCGGGTTATGGCAAGTATCATCCCATTGCCTCTAATAACACGGCAAAAGGCCTGGTTATGAACCGGAGAGTAAGCATCGTAGTAGTCGCCCCGCAGAACCCCAGTAGGGCCGGGACCGATCCAATCATGGCGGGCGCTATTGATCAGCGTGGTTAGTGAGTTTTAAGGAACGATGAGAGCAATGACACCTGACGAGATCCGTAAATGGCAAAGACAGCAAAAGCACCTCAATCGCGTTATCACCATTGCTCTTATCTTATTGATTATATTAGCGGCAGAAATATATCGGAGTCGCTTTGAACGGCGTGAAGAACATACACTAAGGGCCCTTCCATCCAGCGTTTTTCTGAGTCTGCCGCACCTGGTCACAGAGACCACCACGACCATCTCAACAGCTTCGGCAACCATCGTCGAAACGAAGAAGATGCCATCTGTCACGCCCCAAGTCGTTGCCAGAGGATCTATCCTCCCTTCGCAAAAAATTGCCACACACAGCAGTCCGAACCCACCCCCGGCACTTACCCCCGTGCAAACAATTGCCGCTCCCGCTCAGACGAAGAGGTCCTCACCGACCACTCAAAAAACACCAGCACCACCAGTTTCGACCCATGGTAACACCTGCAGCAGTGTCGGCTGGTATGTACAACTGGGCGCATTCGGGCGTGCAAGCATTGCTAAGGGCCTTGCTGATCAAATCGAAAGCAAGGGCTTCAGCACTTGCATTGGCACCTTGCCCCAG
This sequence comes from Acidithiobacillus sp., assembly GCF_027322205.1. Taxonomy (GTDB): domain Bacteria; phylum Pseudomonadota; class Gammaproteobacteria; order Acidithiobacillales; family Acidithiobacillaceae; genus Acidithiobacillus. The sequence continues at coordinate 77,524 of NZ_DAHVHY010000002.1, read as the reverse complement.
AACGCTCTTTACCGCGTTTTAGTAGGACCCGTACCCAATCGTCTAGCTGCCAACACCGTCACGCAGCGCATCGCCAATCTCACCAAACGTCAAGGTTATCCCCAATATTGGTCACCAGTTCGCTGATGATTCAGGCGGTGGAGGCCCCTTCAGCTTCCGCGCCTGCGTGTCGTTATTCTTCAGCAGGATGACAACTGCCCGCAGGGCTGTCTTGCTGGTATAGAGCTTGCTTATAAACCATCTATAGAGATTGGGGAGAATTCGCGCTGCAGATAACACGCTCGCAGCAACGGATCAGGGCGGCCTGCGACTCAAGGAGGAGAACAGGAGCATATGGGAATAGATCAGGTCGACAAAAGCATTCACATCCTTGTGGTGGACGATTTCTCCACCATGCGCAGGATTGTACGAAATCTATTGCGTGAACTAGGCTTCAGCAATTTTGATGAAGCTGAAGATGGGGTACAGGCGCTGCAAAAACTGCGTAGTCGCCCCTTCGATTTTGTCGTCTCCGACTGGAACATGCCCAACATGCAGGGCATCGACCTGCTCCGTGCCATTCGTTCAGACGCTCAACTCAAACACATACCGGTCCTTATGGTCACTGCTGAGGCAAAACGCGAGAACATCCTTGATGCTGCCCAGGCGGGGGTGAACGGCTATATTGTCAAACCCTTCACTGCCGAAACACTCAAGGAAAAACTCGACGCTGTTTTCAAACGTCTGCAAGCAGCCCAGGGAGGTCAGTCATGAGCGAGCATGTGTTAAACCCGGAGCGTCTGCTCAGCGAGGCCGAACTGCTCCTGCGTGAAGGCCTGAAACGTATCGCCAATATGGCAGAAGAAAATCTTTCGGGTGCGCAAAATCCACTGGAAGAAGCTCTGCGCCTCACCGAGGAACAAACCATGGCCACGCTATCTGCCGTTGAGCGTGCCCAGGATGCCGTAAATGACATCCGTAGCGCCCACAACAGTTTTATCGACGAATCGCTCATCCAGATTGACAGTGCCCTGCTCACCATTCTGACCAGCCAACAAGGGCAGGATCTTGCCGGTCAGCGGCTAAAAAAAGCCATCGCCCTTCTGCAAGCAGTCGAAGAACGCATCCGTCTGACACTCGTCGAAATCGGGATGAAAACCAACCCGTACTACGCGCCCCAAACGGATGATTTTGTGGATTCCAATCCCCACGTCAATCAAGACGAAGTAGATGCCCTGCTCTCAGAATTGGGAATTTAATCATGGATATGGAGATTTTGCAGGACTACCTTCCCGAAGCCAGAGAGCTCCTCGAAAAAGCCCAGGAGGACACCCTCCTCCTGGAATCCGACCCTGGCAATGACGAAATTCTGGCATCGGTATTCCGAGCCTTTCATACCCTGAAAGGCGGAGCGGGGTTCCTGGAAGCAGACCATCTCGTCAGATGGACGCATCACCTGGAAGACCTCCTGGATAAACTGCGTTCTCATACGCTGACCGTTTCTGCCAACATGATCGACGCCATCCTCAAAGGTCTGGACGTTATCGATAACATGCTACAGCAACTGGCGCACGGCGAAATTCCGGCACCTGGACCTGTGGATCTCGGCCAGGTTATTCAGCAACTCGCTGCTGGTCAAACAATCGAGTCAGGCATGAGCACACCACCCTATTGTCCGCCGACCGATGCCACGCTGTTGGCCAGTCAACGGACCACAGTCGACGGTCACAGCGGTACTTACGTTGAGCGTACCGATGTAAGCAGCCACTCCGCACCCGGTAGCAATGATGAAATCAGTGAGGCCGAGTTTGAGGCCACCCTCGACTCCCTCTATGGCAACCAGGCGCCCGGTCTCGCTGATGCCCCGGAGCGATTCTGCCTCACCGGAGACGAGATCAGCCCGGAAGAGTTTGAGCGAGTGTTAGATCAACTCTATGGCGGTCAAGCGCCTGGCTATGACGTACTGGAGCGCGCCACGCAGACGCAACCTGCCAGCGTTGCATCGGAGCTTGACGCGTCCGCATTCCACACTGATCTTCCGGTCCAGAACCTCGATGCGCAGCAGTCGCTACCCACGATGCTGGCGTCCATAGCGAACCCCGCTGCCAGTGCGCACGCGCAGAGTATGCCAGAGGCCGCCGACACCACGCTCCGCGTTGATGCGCTGCGCCTCGATGCCGTCATGAATCAGGTCGGCGAGCTGGTCCTCCTACGCAATCGCCTGGCTTCGGCGGTCAGTAGTCTAGGCGAAGAAAATGAGGATATGACGCGCATCGCCCGTGAAGTAGACCTCACCGTCAACGATATCCAGAGCACGGTCATGCGTTTGCGGATGCAGCCCTGTAAGCGGCTCTTCCAGCAACTGCCCCGCGTGGTACGCGACGCCTCCCGGCAGCTCGGTAAAGAGGTCAAACTCGACATTGTCGGCGAGGAAGTCGAAATCGACAAAACCGTCGTCGATGCCCTCTCCGGCCCCATGACACATCTGATCCGCAACAGCCTCGACCACGGCATTGAGCCTCCCGAAGTACGCCAAGCAGGAGGTAAAGCGCGTAGCGCAACGATACGGGTGGCCGCTGTGCATCTTGGCGACAAAGTGCGCATCGAAGTGTCTGACGACGGCCGTGGCATAGACCGCCAGTTTGTCACTCAGAAGGCCGTCGACAAAGGCGTGATTACGACAGATCAGGCGGCCCGGCTCTCGGAACAGGAAGCGCTGGAACTGATCTTTCGGCCCGGTTTCTCCACCAAAGACCAGGCTACCGATCTCTCCGGTCGCGGAGTCGGCATGGATGTGGTCAAAGAAACCGTGCGCAAACTGCGCGGGCATCTGGATATTCAGACGCGTCTCGGTCTCGGCACCACGATTGCTATGGAGTTTCCGCTGACCATGGCGGTATTGCCCGTACTTTACCTACGCCTGCGTCGGGAAATCTACGCCCTGCCCATCTCCAGCATCGAAAGCCTGCTGGATATTCAGGAAAACCGTATTCATCGTATGGGGGGCCGCAGCGTTTACCGCGTAGATGGCACTCAAATCACCCCCATGGTAGACCTTGGTGCCCTGCTCAATGATCGCCCTTTGCGTCTGGGTTCGGAACCCATCGAAGGGGTTCTTACCGAACGTGGCCTTTTCATGGTTTCGGAGGTGCTCGGCAATGAAGATTCGGTAGTCAAACCCATTGATTTTCTCGCCGAGCAGACCTGGTATCAGGGAGCGACCATCTCCGGCAAGGGTAATGTCGTCCTCATCCTTGATCCGGTGGCACTGATCGGTCACTCCTTGGAGTACTCCGGTATGGATAGGACGACCCTTGATCAGCGCGGTGCCGCCTGATGAACATCCAGCGCATCATGCAGGTCGTCGACGCTTCCTTTGCCGCCCGCCAGAGCATCGAAAAATCCCTGCGCGAGATTGATCGCCGGGCTTTGAATGCCATGGTGCTGGTCAAACGCCACGGCAACGCATTAGCCGGATATGGTGTCGTCGCCCAAGCTTTCCGCGAACGCGCTGCCAGCCTCAAAGAATCCGCGTCCCATCTACAGGAAACCATTGCACCCTTGATTCAGGCGCATATGCGTATTCTCCAGCATCAGCGCTTCGCGGCATCGTTTAGCACCATGATCCAGGCCATGACACACCATGAACAGGACTGCGCCAATCTCAAGAATACCCAGGTGCAACATCAAAAAATTATCACCCAGGAGGAAACCGATGCACGGAAAATATTGCTTCGCCTCATCGCCACGGTGGATGCCCTGCAAGAAGGCATTGAAGAACAGGAATACGTGGTGACCAATGGCCGTATCGAAGCGGCTTTAGCCGAAGGCACGGGTGCCCCGCTGATGCGCGTCTCACGCGACATGGGAGAGGCGGTGCGCACCGTATCCAACGCCATCCGCACTTATCGCCACCAACTGGAGAGCTTAGAGCATGAAAGCAGCACCAATATTTGAAGCAGGCAGCCATCGCTGGTGGATTCTCTATGACCAGGATGAGCATCGCGTCGTCGACTCCAATGTCTACGTGATGGAAGCGAATGGACAAAGCCTTATTCTCGATCCTGGTGGATTTGAAATTTTCCCGCAGGTTTTCGCTGCCCTTGTCGAGGTGATACCGCCAAGCAGTCTGAAGGCGGCTTTTGTTTCCCATCAGGATCCGGATGTTGCCTCCAGCCTGCCGCTCTGGTACGCCTGCAATGAGCAGATTCAGTGGCATACCCCCAAACTTTGGGAGGGCTTCATTCGCCATTACGGGGCGTTGGAGGCTCCCCTGCAGGGCATTCCGGATGAAGGTGGGGATATACTGATTGGCGGCCATCGCCTGGAGTTCATTCCTGCTCATTACCTGCATTCTTCGGGAAACTTCCACGTTTATGATCCAGAGGCCAGGGTGCTGTTTTCCGGCGATGTCGGCGCTGCGCTCTTACCACCAGGACATGGTGCCTGGGTGGATCGTCGCGATAAAAGCGGCCGCGCTTTCGAAGAGCACATTACCAAAGCCAAATACTTTCATGAGCGCTGGATGCCATCAAATGCTGCCAAAAAAGACTGGATCAACCGCGTGAGCAATCTGGAAATTGATTACCTTTGTCCACAACATGGCGCCATTTATAGTGGCGATAATGTGAAACGTTTTTTGAATTGGTTTGATAGCCTGGATGTCGGTACGGCCATCAATGAATAAGCCTGAAAAGATGGAGCCAACCTACTATGGAAAATACCATATTTTATATGAATCCTGCCGACAGACTGATCATGGAGCGTTATCACCGGCAACTGAACCCGCTTCTGCGTGGAGCCGATGTGCGGAAGGCGCTCGGACGTTCTATCCACCAATTCCATAAAGGTCTGGAACGAATTCGTAAGATATTTAGCGCTGCGTGATGTGATTTTCCAGAATTTAGACGCACTGTCTGCCGCCACCCAGAAAAGTCACCAAGGACCAAACCTATGAGCCAGTTATTACGTGAAGTGGATGAAAGAGCCCAACTCGCCGGCACTAACAAATTTGAACTCCTGGTCTTCCGCCTCGGTAAAGATCAGCAGCTCAACAGCCGTGAGCTTTTCGGCATCAACGTCTTCAAGGTCCGCGAAGCACTGGTGATGCCAAAGATCACTCCCATGCCTGGTGCTCCAGAGCATGTGATGGGTGTCGCCAACATTCGTGGGCAGATCATCCCTGTGATTGATCTTCCCACTGTGGTCGGTTGCCACGCCGATGGGCTCAACATCCTGCTGGTTACGGAGTATGAGCGATCCATTCAGGGCTTTGCCGTAGAGGAAGTTGAAGAAATCGTCCGTTTGGAATGGAGCCGGGTACTCTCCGCTGAAGGCGCTGCCGTCGGCGGACTGATCACGAGTCTAGCGCGTCTCGACGAAGATGAAGAAACCGCCCGCTTGGCGCTCGTCCTCGATGTCGAGCACATTCTGCGACAAGTACTCCCCTCCCGCTTCAAGGCTGGCGGCGAACTGGTCCAGCAGCATGTAGTCAACATTCCCCAAGGCGCTGTCATTCTCTATGCGGATGATTCCGGCGTCGCCCGCAATCAGATCGAAAAAACGCTGCGCAGCCTTGGCCTTCCTTTCATCGGTACCAAGACTGGGAAAGAGGCTTGGGATCGCCTGCAACAGTTAGCGCATGATGCCAAGGCAGCAGGTATTCCTTTGCGCGATAAAGTAGCCATGGTACTCACCGACCTCGAAATGCCGGAGATGGACGGCTTCACCCTCACCCGACGTATCAAAGAACATGAGACCCTGCGTGAAATCCCAGTGGTCATCCACTCCTCATTGTCCGGCACGGCCAACGAATCCCACGCCCACAGCGTCGGGGCCGATGGCTACGTCGCCAAATTCCTGCCAGACGATCTGGCCCGCGCCGTCGCCAAGGCCATTCAGCCCAATTAAGAGGACAGCCCTATGTCTACCGATCCCAGCTCTTTGATTTCCTTGCTTTCCGCCTGTCTGGATGGTGATGCGGATGCCGCGCATCTGATCGCCGAGGATGAAGAATTGCAAGCTACCGTCGCTCCCATCTGCAATTGGCAGAAAAACCGCCTGCAGCAGGATTGTCTTGCCCTCGACCACCAGGTCACGGCGCTGGAACACGCTGCTGAGGGCCATCTGCTTGGCATTGACTTCCGTAAAAACATTGAGGTGGCGCAAGCAGATAGCCAGTCTCTCCAAGCCCAGGCGCATGCCGTCGTTGTAGCAGTCCGCAGCGCCGCCGAGAGCGTCGCCGAAAACCAGGATCTCGCTGAAAACACACTGCGCGAGGTGCAGATGGGCAATGAACGGCTATCCGAATTGATTGGCGAAATAGACCTCGTCGAGCAGACGGTTACCGCCATGGGTAAAACCGTGCAGGCTTTTTTACAACAAACTCGCAACATCACCAGTCTCGCCGGCAAAGTACAGGAAATTGCCAAACAAACTAATTTGTTGGCCTTGAATGCTGCCATTGAGGCAGCACGCGCAGGGGAGCACGGCCGCGGCTTCGCGGTCGTCGCCGATGAAGTCAAAAAGCTCGCGCAAAGCTCTGCTGCCGCGGCTGCAGACATCCGTAACTCAGCGATCACCATCAACGAGGGCGCCGGCCAGGTCGAATCAGGAGTGGCAGCCAGCATCACCCACCTCCGCCGCGGTGGCGACTCACTGGAAACCGTTGCCGAAGTACTCGGCATGGCCAATCAATCCGCTCAAAAAACACGGAGCAACCTTAAGAACATCGTTAACGATGGTGCTCAGGAGGTCGCTGCTGCTGACGCCATGGACAGTCACATGAATGCCCTACAACGGTCCATGGATCATTTCGCCGCCCAATTCGGTGAAATTCAGAATGGTCTGGATACAGTTCGGGAGCAACTCGCTCAGGCCAGCGAAGCAGCCGTGCAGGGAGAGGCGGCACTGGCTACTCGGCTGACCATCGCCAAAGCGGAGCACGTCCAGTGGGTCGCCCACATTTTAGAGAGGATCAGCGCCAACAATACCACCACCTCTCCGATGGCCCTCTCTGACCATCATCAGTGTCGCCTTGGAAAATGGATGGACGGCATGGCACAGAATGAATTGGCGCAGTTGCCGGAATTCGTTGCCGTACAACAAGTGCATCCCCAGGTCCATAAGCTTGGCCTCGCCATTATTGCCGCCCTACAAAAAGGAGATGAAGATGCCGTTCGCAAGGGTGCCGGACAACTCAAGAGCCTTAGTACGATGATACAGCAGCAACTCGACAAACTGCGCGGCCGCATCATGAGTCGTTGATCCGGACAACCAGAGAAAGATTCACTCCATGGCGCGCGAAGCAAAAAAAAATGACCAAATAAAAACCTGGGCAATCACTTGGGTTTTGGCCATCCTTGCAACCCGCGGCGATTTTCTCGCCAACCCTGAAATATCAGGTAGTGGCAGCCCTTTCTGGATCCCTATCGGCTTGGAGACTCTGCGTTTTATGGTGCTCTGGTTTGCTGCCCACGTCATCGTTCATATCATTTTCGGCGCATGGGATACGTTTGCTGAGGGTCGTGAACTTTAATCGCCGACGTCTGCTTAAAGAATCTCCGTGCGTAAAATGGTGTCATCCCGATCTGGCCCGGTGGAGATGATCGCCAAAGGTCGTCCGGCGCGCTCCGCGATAGCATCCAGGTAGCAACGGGCCGCATCGGGAAGCGCGTCCCAGCGACGTACGCCTGCCGTGGACTCAATCCACCCCGGGAAGCTTTCGTAGACTGGTTCACAGGCGGCAAGCGCCTCGGCGCCACCCGGTAACTCATCCTGTACTACCCCGTTGACCCGATAACCGATCGCCATCCGGATTTCAGCAAGGCCATCCAGTACATCCAGTTTGGTAATGCACAGACCGGTCACCCCATTCACCCGGCAGGCGGCCCGCAGGGCCACCACATCAAACCAGCCGCAACGTCGTGCCCGGCCCGTAGTTGCGCCCACTTCCGCACCACGCTCAGCGAGGAATATCCCCGTCTCATCAAAGAGCTCCGTAGGAAATGGTCCAGCCCCGACACGCGTGGTGTAGGCCTTGGTAATGCCCAGCACGTAGCCGAGATCCGCCGGCCCTACCCCGCTGCCGGCAGAAGCGCCTCCCGCCACTGTATTAGAGGAAGTCACAAAGGGGTACGTGCCATGATCCACATCCAGCAAGGTACCCTGGGCACCCTCGAAGAGAATCCGTGCGCCCTCCGCCTGCAAACGCGCCAGCCGCACCGAAACATCTACCACCATCGGTGCGAGGCGCTCTGCCAACCCCAAATACTGCTCCAGGATAGCGTGGAAGTCTTCCGATTCCTGCTTGAAGTAGTGTTGGAGCACGAAGTTATGGTAATCCAGGGCCTCGCCGAGCTTGGCGGCAAAACGCTCGCGATGAAACAAGTCGGCGACACGCAAAGCGCGCCGCGCTACCTTATCCTCATAAGCGGGTCCGATGCCCCGACCGGTGGTGCCGATTTTTGCCGCACCCATCGCCCGCTCCCGCGCTAGGTCGAGACTCTTGTGGTAGGGCAGAATCAGCGGACAGGCGTCGGAAATGAACAGGCGCTCATGGGCATCGGGCACCACCGGTTGCAACTCATCCAGTTCGGAAAACAGGGCCAGCGGATCCAGCACCACACCATTACCGATAAAGCAGGACACGCCGGCACGAAGAATCCCCGAGGGAATCAGATGCAGAACGGTTTTCCGCGCGCCTATCACCAAGGTATGGCCAGCATTGTGTCCACCCTGAAAGCGAACCACCGCCTGGCACTGTTCTGTCAGCCAGTCAACAATTTTACCCTTACCCTCATCGCCCCACTGAGTACCGATGATCACCACATTTTGATTCATAGCCACGAACGACTCCGCAAATGGGTCATTGGAAAATTAAAATTCACGAATCAAGCTGCCGCATCTTCCAGCTCGCCTGTTCTTTGATCAGGACAGCATCAAAGCCCTGTGCCCACAATATCTGTTGGTCCGGTACGTCCTGACACAGCAAGTCCTGTAAAACCGCATAACCAGCCCGGCGATGTTCCTGCATCGACTGCCACAAAAGATCATCAGTACCAGCCGGAGCCCAAATCCGCCGCGCTCTCTCTGCCTCCGGGAATTCACGCAGCAGCGGCTTGAGATCCAGACTGAAACCCGTCGCCGCCCTCCGTCGGCCAAAAGCGGCACCAATATCATCATAGCGACCACCACTGGCCAGCGCCTCACCACGCTGCGGACCAAACAGCGAAAACAGCAAGCCGGTATGATACCGATGCCCGTGAATCTCCGAGAGGTCACATTGAATCGCAAGATCAGGATAACGCAGGCGCAATGCCCCCCAGACGAAACGCAGGTCATCCAGGGCGGTGCAAACCGCCGGGTGATGCCCGAGACGCTGGCGAGCCTGCTCCAAGATGTCGAATTCACCCTGCAAACGCGACAGGGCATCAAAATCTGCGCTCAGCTCCATGCCGCAATGGTGCTCCCGCAGCCATGCCCGTACATCCGGCCAAGCCTTGCGCTCGACATGCTGCAACAGGTCTGCACGTAGCGCACCTTCCAGACCTGCCGCGTCCGCCAGTGCCTGGGAAATACCCACGTGACCGATATCCAGCAACAGATTCGATACCGCACAGTGGATAAGGCTCTCTACCATCAGCGAAAGGACCTCCAGATCACCCGCCGGCCCGTCCACCCCGAAGAGTTCGGCGCCCATCTGAAAAGGGGCACGGCTCCCACCGAGCAAATCGGGCCGGGCGCGCAGCACTGTGCCAGCATAAGCCAGACGGCGGACCTCCTTCGCAGAGGATGTCTGGGCGTCTATACGGGCCATCTGCGGCGTCATATCTGAACGCAGACCCACCAGCCGACCGCTGTCCTGATCCAACAGCTTCCAGGTCTGTAAGTCGAGGTCTGCGGCACTTCCAGTCAACAAGCTCTCCAGATGCTCCACCAAGGGTGGAATGACCTGGCGATAGCCCCACTGTGCGTAGAGATCAAGCAAGGCCCGGCGACACTGTTCCAGTGCCTCCGTACGTGCAGGGAGAACATCTTCAAAACCACTCGGCAGTAACCAGGCTGGGTGAGTTTCAGGACGCGTCATTTGCCTGCCGACTCCAGCGAATGGCGAAAATATTTAAAGAATGGAGAATCCGGGTTAAGCACGAGAATATCCTTGTCCCCCAGACTGTGACGATAAGCTTCCAGACTGCGATAAAAAGAGAAAAACGCCGGATCTTTGCCATATGCCGCACCGTAGATGGATGCCGCCTCAGCATCCCCCTGCCCTTTCAGTTCTTCTTGTTGCCGATAGGCATCCGCCATGATCTGGGTCTTTTCCTTGTCCGCGCTGGCGCGGATTTCGGCGGCATCGGCGGCACCCCGTGAGCGATATGCATTGGCCTCCTGCGTACGCTCAGCCTCCATCCGTTTGTAGACGGCCTGCAGCACTTCCGGGGGCAAACCCACCTGCATAATGCGCACATCGACCAGATGCACGCCAAGAGATTGCAGGCGCTGATTGGCCTCCGCCAGCACCGGATCAATCATCTCCTGACGGTTACCCTGTATCACCGACTCCAAAGTCATTTTACCGATCTTACTCCGCAAAGAAGAGCGCACAATGTCACCGATCCGGCTCTGTGCGCTCGCATCGTTATGCAGGCGGGTGTAAAAAACCAGTGGATTGACCACTTGCCATTCGGCAAAAAAGCTGATGAGCACCGGCTTTTTTGCGACAGTCAAAAATGATTCCGGCTGCGTACTATAGCTTGATAAACGGTTATCGATGAACGCCACACTTTGTATCAGGGGCCATTTCATATAGAGCCCCGGAGTTTTCGCCACCCGTACCGCTTTACCAAACTGCAATACCACCGCGGTCTGGGTCATGCGCACCGAATAGAAGCTCGCAGAAGCCAGCAATAGTAAGGCGAGTACCACAATAATCGAACTCCAGGCCCAGTTCTTCATGATCTGGCCCCCGCTACCGGAATCCGTAAAGCCGCCGGGCTGGTCGTTAATGCTACCGGCGGAGTTACAGACAGGGCTGGCGCCGTGACTGCTGTGGAGCTCGTCGGACTATGGACCGCCACGGGAGTTTTGGCGGGCATATGGAGATAGATCACGGGCTGCCCCTTACTTTCAATAATCACTTTCTGGGTATGACTCAGAATAACCTGCATGGTGTGTAAGTACATACGCTCACTCACCACCTTTGGATTTTTCCGATAGGCTTGAAGAATGTCCGTAAAACGTGCGCTATCCCCCTTGGCACGATCCACCACCTGCTGCTTATAGCCCTCGGCATTCGTCACCATGGCGGCAGCTTCCCCCTTGGCTTTGGGAATCACCGAGCTCGCATAGGCCTGCGCCTCGTTACGCGCCCGCTCCATATCCTCACGTGCAGTCGTCACCTCCGTAAACGCTGGCTGGACCGCCTTGGGGGATTCCACCTGCAGCAGTTGAACAGCGTCAACGGTGACACCCGCATGGTAACGATTCAGCAGGTTTTGGGTGAGCTGCTGTGCCTGCTGCTCAATCGCACCTCTACCGGATGTAAGCAGATCGTCAATTTTGCTACGCCCCACCAGCTCGCGCATGGCGGACTCCGCACAATACGAAATCAACTGACCCGGATTCGTGGTGGCAAACAGATAATGACTGGCATTGGTAATTCGATACTGCACGGAAAAACGGACATCAACCACGTTTCCGTCTGCAGTCAGCATCATGCCGGGATTCAGTGAATCAGCGGCGCCACTATAACCCAAAACCAGACGCCGGCTCTGCGCTACTTTGGGCAGATATACACGCTCAAAAGGGAAAGGAAGCCGATAATGTAAACCGGGCTGGCTGATGCCAACCTCTTTGCCGAAACGCAGCACCACACCCTCTTCATCCGGTCCCACGACATAAATGCCAGAAGCAACCCAGAACAGGATCAGTACCATAATCACCAGAAAAGGTAGCAGGCGCAACCACTTGCGATCCATCTTCGGCCCGCTGCCACGGCCACCGCCGGAGCCAAAAACACCACCCAGTTTTTTCAGCTCCTGGGTGATTTTCTGGATATCAAAAACCGGCTTTTGCGCATTGGGACGCCGCCCCCAAGGGTTATTATCGTTTTTGTTTCCGTTTTCGCCCGGATCACTCCACGGCATACCGCTCTCCTTCCTCAGCCATCGGCCGGTATTGTAGGGGGCGTATCTATCGCCTGACAACCGCTATTGCGCATTTGCGCACGCATGCGCCGCCAGGTGAGATCATCAATGTCAAAAATCAGATGTGCCATGCCCAGCTCATCAAAATTTTCCTCAACAATGCTAGCCATGCGGTGCAATCGGGCACGCAAGGCGCCCTCTTCAGGCGTCAACGTCAATTCTGCACGCAGCATGGATCGCCCTACACGCTGCGCCATAGCCTGCAGCAACTCGGGCATACCCGCACCAGAGCAAGCACTAACACGCACCGCCATCAGGCTACCAGAGCCTTCATATACATTACCTGGTGCGTCTCCTGTCAAATCTACCTTGTTGAGTACCAACAGGCGGGGGATCCCATCTGCGCCAATTTCTTTCAAAACGGCGTCTACCGCGGCAATCTGGGCATCACGGTCGGGAGCGCTTCCATCTATTACATGGAGAAGCAACTGCGCCTGGTTTACCTCTTCCAAAGTCGCACGAAAAGCGGCAATCAAATCCGTCGGCAAATCACGTAAAAAACCGACAGTATCAGCCAGGAGAATGGCCTCGTGCCCCGCGACTTGCAAACGCCGTATTGCCGGATCGAGGGTCGCAAACAGGTGATCAGCAGCGTAACTGGAACTTTCTGTGAGGGTATTGAAGAGAGAAGATTTACCGGCATTCGTATAACCGACCAAAGCAACCGTTGGTAGTGGTGCCCGCTGACGAGCCCGCCGCTGTGTTGCCCGATGTGCAGCCACTTTGACCAGACGTCCGCGCAGAGAACGAATACGTTCACCAATGAGGCGCCGATCTGTTTCCAGCTGGGTTTCACCTGGACCCCTTAGTCCGATGCCGCCGCGCTGGCGTTCCAGATGAGTCCAGCCGCGGATGAGGCGCGTCCGTAAGCGTGTCAACTGCGCCAGTTCCACTTGCAATTTGCCTTCATGGGTACGTGCTCGTCGCGCGAAGATATCGAGGATAAGACCCACCCGGTCGACGACCCGGCATTGGAGCGCGCGCTCCAGATTGCGCTCCTGCACGGGGCTCAGGACTCGATCAAAAAGTACAAGATCTACAGACAAGTCGGAAACCTGCTCCGCGAGTTCGGCCACCTTGCCACGCCCCAGAAAAGTCGCCGGGTCGGGACGATCGCGCTGTACGGAAAGGAATTCTAATACGTACGCACCACTATCCGTGGCCAGATGAAAAAACTCCGCCCCATCGTCAGGATCGGCCTCACCATGCAATACCACATGGACGAGCAAAACCCTCTCCTGGGGCGAGGCTACAGCAACTTCGGTATTTGCCAGAATCAGGCCCCTTCTTCCGCATCGCCTTCGCCTTCCGGCAAGGGCAAACGCACATCACGACCGGGAACCACCGTAGAAATAGCATGTTTGTAAATCATCTGACTCACATTGTTGCGAAGCAATACGACGAACTGGTCAAAAGACTCCACAAAACCTTGCAGCTTGATACCATTCACCAGATAGATGGCGACAGGAACATGCTCCTTACGCAACAGATTGAGAAAAGGATCCTGTAGGATCTGTCCTTTTTGTTGTCCGGCCATTTTTATCTCCTTAACTATGCTTCATGGCGCTTCTAGGGTAGTGAAAAAGCCTGCGGGACTCCTTGCACTGCATGCCGGTTAGACTAACTCAAAAACAAAGCGAACGCCATGCTTGTGCAGCCGCGGATAGCACCTCTGTCTGGGGTGGAACGGCAATCAGCTTTTATTATGAATTGACCTGTCGCACGCTTCCCATTACGTTAGATGCAAAGCCAGTCGGCAAAAGTGGTCTCGGCCATTCCGCTCCATCAGCCTGAAGCAGAAGACCGCGACAGCGACTTTTCCCAGACAGCCCCAGGTACCCCAGTATCAGCGGACGACCCGGTGGTCATCGCCCCTGAATGTGGAATCAATGCAATAAGGAGACGGAACCGTGGAAAAGACGACCATCAATGACAAAGCACTCCGCGCTCGTGTCAAATTGCTTGGCAATTTGCTGGGCGAGGTCCTGCGCGAACAAGCCGGAACCCGGGTATTCAATGCCGTAGAGCAGCTTCGCCAGGGATATATCCGTTTGCACAAAAAAGAAGATCTCCGCCTGCGTGGTCGTCTCGCGCGCTTCATCGACGCACTGCCCCAGGATGATCTCGTGCTGGTGATACGCGCATTCAACACCTACTTCAGCTTGGTCAACATTGCGGAAGAAGAGTTCCAACATCTGCATCGTCGCCGCCTGTTGCAAAAGGGGGATGGGCTGTGGATCGGTTCTTTTGAAGAAACCTTCCGCGAACTGCAAAACCAGGGCATCAACTCCGGTCAAATACAATTTCTCCTGGATCAGACGCGTTACCTACCAGTATTCACAGCACACCCCACCGAATCCAAGCGACGGACGGTGCTTCATGGTTTACGCCGCATCTTTGTGGCCAGCAAAATGCTCGACGATCCATCTCTTAATGATGAGGAAGAACAGGATGTTATCGACAATCTGAAGGCGCAAATCCAAATTCTCTGGGAAACCGAGGAAGTGCGGACCAACCGACCACAGGTACAGGATGAGGTCGAGAATGGCCTTTTCTATTTCCGCGACAGCCTCTTTGAGGCCGTGCCACGCACCTACCAGGCGGCGCGACGTGCAGCGCGACGGGTCTTTGGCAATGATGATATCGACATCCCGGCTTTCATCCGCTTCGGCTCCTGGATCGGTGGTGACCGCGATGGCAATCCCAATGTGACGGCGGCCATTACCGGTTGGGCCTTGCGTACCCAAAGCATCGAAGTGTTGCGAGAATACCAGCAACGCTTAAGCGATCTCTACCAACTGCTTGGGCATTCCAGCCGCTTCTGCGCCATTTCTCCCATCCTGCTGGCCTCGCTGGAACGAGATGCCGATGACTTCCCGGAACTCGCCGAATGGGTGGATCAACGTTTCCCCAGCGAACCTTATCGGCGCAAGCTGCGCTACATGATGACGCGCCTTGATCTGCGACTTCGGCAACTGGAAAACGGTCAGATCCTCAACGAATCCTCTGGTCCGGCTTATGCGGCCGCAGAGGATTTCCTCGACGATCTTTTGCTGGTGCGTGACTCCTTGCGGGGCCACAACGATGACTACATCGCCGATCACAAGGTGCAGGACATTATCTGGCTGGTTCAGACCTTTGGTTTCCATCTGGCCAACCTGGATATTCGTCAGGAATCCACCGTACATTCCCGCACCATCGCTGAGCTTTTTGCGGCAGTGCCCGGCTTCGCCAACTATCTGGAACTACCGGAAGAGACGCGCCTGCTGACGCTCTCCGAAGCCCTGCGCCGACCCGGCCCGCTGGTAGAAAAGCAGCCCGATCTGTCACCGATGGCCGCCGAGACCTGCGCCATGTTCCGCTGCATCGCCCAGTTGCGTCGTGAAGTGAGTTCATCCGGTTTCGGCAACTACGTGATCTCTATGACACATGAGGCCAGCCACATCATGGAAGTGCTGGTCCTCGCCAAAGAGTTCGGCCTGGCCGGTTGGTCACGGCAGGGGCTGTACAGTGAGATCGCCGTCACGCCCCTCTTTGAAACTATCCACGATCTCGAACGCATGGACACGGTGAT
Organism: Acidithiobacillus sp.; assembly: GCF_027322205.1. Classification (GTDB taxonomy): domain Bacteria; phylum Pseudomonadota; class Gammaproteobacteria; order Acidithiobacillales; family Acidithiobacillaceae; genus Acidithiobacillus. Next base: position 61,765 of record NZ_DAHVHY010000002.1, on the reverse strand, counting down.
GTCTACCTTGCTGGACAACCCGGTCTATACCGAAATCCTCCGCAGTCAGGACGATACCCAAGAGGTCATGCTGGGCTATTCGGACTCCTGCAAGGATGGCGGCATCCTCTCTTCCAGTTGGTCCCTGTACCAGGCGCAAATGCGACTGGCCGCCCTGGCAGACAAGCGACGAATTCAGATGCGCGTCTTCCATGGTCGCGGCGGTAGCGTGGGGCGCGGCGGCGGCCCCACCTACGAAGCCATTCTGGCCCAGCCGCCAGATACGGTACGCGGACAAATCAAAACCACTGAACAGGGAGAGGTGCTCTCCTTTAAATATGCCAACCTGGAGACGGCGCTTTATGAACTGACCGTGGGCACGGCCGGTCTCATCAAGGCGAGTATGGGGCTAGTCCGGTCCGTATCTGGTGATAACCCGAACCACTTGCGGATTATGGCAGAGTTGACCCGCACCGGAGAGGCAGCTTACCGCGACCTGACCGAAAACACCCCGGGCTTCATGGATTATTTCTACGAAGCCACCCCGCTTAACGAAATTGCCCACATGAACATCGGGTCGCGTCCCTCTCATCGCCAGCGGGGGGACCGTTCCATGTCCTCTATCCGCGCTATCCCATGGATTTTCGCCTGGGCCCAATCGCGGCATATTCTGCCAGCCTGGTATGGACTGGGTTCGGCACTCGCCCAGTGGCGGAGGGATAAGCCGGAGCGTTTGCAGGCTTTGCGGGACATGTACCAACAGTGGCCGTTCTTTCGGGCGCTCATGAGTAATATCGCCATGGCCATGGCCAAAACAGATATGGCTATCGCCGGCGAATATGCCGGTTTACCCAAAGATCAGAAGATTGCCGCCGGGATATATCAGAAAATTCGCGCCGAGTTTGAACGCAGCCTGGCCGAAATGCTCGCCATGGCCGGATTAGAGCAACTGCTCGCCGACAATCCGGCTCTGGCATTTTCCCTGCAACGGCGCAACGTGTACATGGAGCCACTCAACCATATTCAGCTCGCCTTGCTGCGTCGTTATCGCAATGATGACGCACCGCCCGAGTTCCGCGAGATATGGCTGGACCCTCTGTTACGCACCATCAATGCTATTTCTGCCGGACAGCGCAACACCGGGTAAGGAGGAAGGTGCGTGTCTCTGCCAGAATTAATCCTCGCGTCCACCAGCCCTTACCGCCAGGAATTGTTGCAACATCTGCAAATTCCGTTCCGCGTGGAAGCTTCAGCGGTCGATGAAACCCCGTTACCGGAGGAGGCGCCAGAGGCCCTCGTCTGTCGGCTGGCAGAAGCCAAGGCGCAGGTCGTGGCGCGCCGCAATCCCCAGGCAGTGGTCATCGGCGCCGACCAGATGGCGGTCTGCGGTACCCGCATTCTCGGCAAACCGGGGAATGCCGAACGGGCCGTGGAACAACTGGACTGGATGCAGGGTCAGGCTGTCGAATTTCTCAACGGTATGGCCATCGTCGCCGCATCCGGCACCGAAATATTTCTGGTGCCATATCGGATCGTCCTACGCGCGCTAACGAGAATGGAGATTGAGCGCTATGTGGCGCGAGACCAGCCACTGGATTGCGCCGGAAGTTTTCGCTCCGAAGGACTGGGCATCAGTCTGGTGAAGCGCATGGAAGGAGAAGACCCCCACGCATTGATGGGCTTGCCGCTGATTGCCCTCTGCCGGGTGTTGCGCAAACTCGGTTACCCGCTACCATAACCCCCTGAAAAGGCATTAAAAAGGGGCATCGCAGTGATGCCCCTTCGATTGCGCAAAGCAACGGGCTTAGCCCCAGCTGTCGCCGCCGTCATCCAGTCCGAAGTCGTCATTGGACGCCAACTGGTCATTGCCCCAGGAGTCGTCCGTCAAACCCAGATCATTGTTGCTGCTATCACCGGCGGCATTACCCGATTCATTGCCGTGTCCAAACAGACTGCCGGCCAATGCCTGCCCGGCTGCCAGTCCGGCGCCCACCCCAACACCAGTGGCAATCCCGGAGGTCAGACTGGACCCCAGCCCACCCCCCTGCTGCGGCATGCCGCCCATGGCACCGCCGGGATTCATGGGACCATAACCGTTCATCCCCCCGAAAGGCCCGGAAGGCTGTCCACGGTACATCATGCTCGCCTGCTGGCGGCGGCGGCGCAAGAACATGGATATCAGCGCAATGAATGCGACGAGACCCAGGAAAAACGCCAGCACTGTACTCCAGTGACTTGCTTTGCTGATTTTACCGACCGGTTTATTCACATGACTCTGCAACGACTTCTTAAAAGAGGTCAGCACCTGCGCTTTCACAAAGGGCATGCCGGGTGCAAGTTGCTCGGATTTCTGCAAGGCCGCTGCCGCGTCGGTCCAGTGGCCCTGACGCGCCAGAATCCGCGCCTCGACATACTGCGCCTCCGCGGACTGCGGGTGCGCGACCAGCACCTCCCGCATCATGCTCTGCGCCTGATCCAAACGACCCGCCTGTATCGCTTGCGTGACTTGCGCTACACTAGGTTCGGCCCACGCTGTAGGCGCGGCCAGCATCAAGGCAATGGCGATGGTTCCAAAGATTTTCAACCGCATACGCTCCTCCAAACAGTAAACCTCGTAACTGGAAATATGCGGTGAAACCCTGTGCAAATCAAGAGCACATTGCCCGGTAATCAGTTCCTGGCTTTCGCGCGGGGGAAACGCCGGAACCGTTTGACAGCAGGGGGGATTGCCTCCATTATACTGACCGGTCGGTACAGGCCCGTGAGAGGTATCGTTGTGCAAAAACCATTGCCGAGACCCATTGCTGCGGTGCTGGCGGCCGTGCTGGCAGGGAGCCTGGCGGCCTGTAGCTTCGAACCACCGCTGCGCATGCCCCCGGCCCCGTCGGACAAAGCACCCTACACGGCAGGCGCACAGATCAAACGAACCGTGACACCCGGCGGCCCTGCTGGTCACGCTCAGGAAATGGCATATGGCCAGGAACTCCACGAAGAGTGGTGGAAGCTTTTTCACGCCAAGGCGCTGGACACCCTGATTGCCGTAGGTCTGAAAAACAGCCCGACCATCGCCCAGGCGCAAGCGCAATTGCGCGAAGCGCAAGCCGCCGCGAGAGTGGATAGCAGCATCTTTTATCCACAGGTAACGGGCAATCTCCAGGCGAATCGCAGCAAGGCCAGCGCGGCGGCCTTTGGCAGGAGTGGCGGCTTTCGCTACTCCCTGATCACCGGCAGCGTCGGCGTTACCTACTACCCGGATATTTTTGGCGTGAATCGCCTAGTCTACAGCCACGGCGAAGCCTTGGTGGAGTATCAACGGTGGGAACTGGAAGCGGCGCGACTGGCTCTGACTGGCAACATTGTCACCACCGCCATCAATGAGGCGGCGACGGAAGGTCAGATTCGCGCCACCATGGCCATCATTGCCCAGGAGAAGAAACTTCTGCAACTGACGGAGAACCAGTACCGGGCAGGGGCCATCGACTACGTCAGCGTGGTGAACCAGCGTAGTCAACTGGCCACGGAGATGGCGACCTTGCCACCCCTGGAGCAACAACTCGCCGTCTATCGTCATGAACTCGCCATTCTGGTGGGAACCTTTCCTGCGAACGCCAGGCGCCAACCCTTTACCCTCGCGGCCTTGCAACTCCCGAAGCAATTGCCGGTAAGCCTCCCCTCGCAGTTGTTGAAGCAGCGTCCGGATATCCGCGCCGCACGCGCGCAGATGCAAGCCGCGAATGCGGCGATCGGCGAAGCCCGCGCACAGTTTTATCCCACCGTCCAGCTCAGCGCCGCGTTCGGCGCCACAGCGACTCACCCGGGGCTGTTTTTCAACCCGGTGAGCAGCATCTGGAGCCTGGTGGGCGCCATGTCGCAACCGATCTTTGAGGGCGGCAAATTGGAGGCGCAGAAAGCCGAAGCGCACGCCGCTTATGACGTAGTGTATGCCGCCTACAGAAGCACAGTGCTCAGCGCCTTTGATCAGGTAGCGAATGCTTTGCGCGCGGTGGAGCATGATGCACAGACTCTCGCAGCTCAACGAGAGGCGCTCCAGGCAGCCGCGCAGGCATTGCAACTGGCCCAGGCGAGTTACCGGGCGGGAGCCTCTGATTATCTCACCCTGCTGACCTCCGAAGTACAGTATGACCATGCCCGGATTGCTGAAATCAAGGCTGAGTCGCAGCGCTATCAGGATACCGCGGCGCTGCTCGTTGCTCTGGGTGGTGGCTGGTGGAACAAAACGGGGTCCCGAGCCTCCCCCACCGCCAGCGCGCCACAAAATTCCCATTCAGATGCCGGCACATTGCCGGTAACGCAGGCTAACCCATGAGCCGTTATGCATTCAGTACAGCCATCCGCCGTGGAGACTGGTCATGAAAAAAGCGTTTATTATTGTAATTGTCGTCTTGATCATTGTTTTTGGCGGTATTTTTGGCTTTAAGGCTTTCGTCAACAAGAAGATTTCCGAGGCCATGGCGCATATGCCAAAGCCCATCGTAACCGTCAGCGCTACAGCGGCACGGACAGAACTTTGGCATCCACACCTGCAGGCCGTAGCTTCTCTGGCAGCGGTACAAGGGGTGGAAGTCACCCCGCAGATAGCCGGTAATGTGACCGCCATTCATTTTCATTCTGGTCAGTATGTCCGGAAAGGTACCATGCTGGTACAGATTGACGACAGCAACCAGCTTGCTCAGATGGCGAGCGATGAAGCACAACTTCGTCTGGCACAGATCAATCTACGCCGGACCCGCGTTCTGATCGCCACCAAAGCCACCAGCCAATCGCAACTGGATTCCGCGGTGGCCGTGTATCAAAGCAACGTGGCTGCGCTAAGAGATATTCATGCGACGTTGAACAAGTTGGCCATCCGCGCGCCCTTCAGTGGCTATCTGGGGATCCGCCAGGTGAATCTCGGGCAATACCTGACACCCGGTGACAAGATTGTCGACCTGCAATCCTGGGATCCGCTGTATGCGAATTTCACCTTGCCGCAAAGTGAGCTACACGACATCCATGTGGGTACGCCGGTGCAAGTCGAGACTGATGCACGCCCCGGTCAGGTTTTCAACGGAAAAGTGACCGCATTGGGGGCTTCGGTGAACAGTACGACACGGCAAATTGAGGTGCAGGCCACCATTGCCAATCCGCAAAGTGTATTGCGCCCCGGACTTTTTGGCGAGCTCACGGTAATCGGCAATATCGAAGAAAGGGTGTTGACGGTGCCCGTCTCCGCTCTTTCTTATAACACCTTCGGCAACTATGTCTACGTGATTAAAAAGGCGACGCAGAATGGCAAGATCGTGGAGGTCGCCCATCAGCAAGTCATCAAGACCGGCAAGGAGCGTAATGGACAGGTGAGCATAGTCTCTGGCCTTAAGGCCGGTGATATGGTCATCACTGCGGGGCAGGTAAAACTGGTGAATGGCAGTCTCGTCAAGATCAGCACCGAGAAAGATGCGTGAGGCGCAGCACATGACTTTTACCGATATTTTTGTTCGCCGCCCGGTACTGTCTACCGCTCTGAGCCTCGTCATTTTTCTGCTGGGTTTACACGCCTATTCGATGATGGCGGTCCGTGAGTATCCGGCCATCGTTAACACAGTCATCTCCGTAAAAACCGCATATCCAGGCGCCAGCCCAGATACCGTACAAGGCTTCATCACCGCGCGCCTGGAAAAAGTGATCGCCAGCGCACCGGATATAGATTACATGACATCCGACAGTTCGGCTGGTTCTTCGACCATCACGGTGTACATGAAGTTGAATTACAGCCCCAATGCGGCGCTCGCCAACATCCAATCGAAAGTGCAGCAGGTAACGGATCAGTTGCCTACAGGCAGTCAATTACCGGTCATCAGCGTAACAAATGGTCACCTGACAGATCTGCTGTATGTCGCCTTCTACAGCCAAGAACTCAGTCAGCAGCAAATTACCGACTATCTGCTGCGTGTGGCGCAACCGCGACTGGCCTCGGTACCGGGAGTAGGCGAAGCGCAGATACTGCCACCGGGCGCCGGCAACGGGAATACCTACGCGATGCGGGTGTGGTTGAATCCTCAGAAAATGGCGGCCTTGGGCATTACCGCCGCGCAGGTTTCACAAGCATTAGCCGCGAACGATTTCATTTCCGCTGTCGGACAAACCCGTGGGAAGACGGTCCAAAACACCATTGTCGCGACCACCAATCTGCATAATGTGGGTGAATTCCGCAATCTGGTTCTGCGCCAGTCTGGCAACACCCTGATCCGTCTCAAAGATGTGGCCAAAGTAGAACTCGGTGCACAGGATTACACTTCGCAGGCCTTTTTCGATGGTAAACCGGCGGCGTTTATCGGTATTCAGGAAGCGCCTTCGGCTAACTCTCTGAATGTGGCTTCCGGGGTAAAAGCATCGCTGGCACAGTTGTCTAAAAGCCTGCCGCCCGGCATGCATGTGGCGATTCCTTATGATGCCAGCACCTTCATCCAGGCTTCTATCGATGAAGTTGCCATGACCATTGGAATCACCCTTGCCGTGGTGGTATTGGTCATTTTCCTCTTCCTGGGTTCTTTCCGTGCGGTACTCATACCCGCGATCGCCATCCCCCTGTCTATCGTGGGCGCCGGCCTGATCACCTGGTTCATGGGCTTCACCATCAACCTGCTGACCCTGTTGGCCGTGGTTTTGGCCATCGGACTGGTGGTGGATGATGCCATTATCATTGTGGAGAATGTACACCGGCATATCAATGAAGGGAAAAAACCCGTTGAAGCGGCCTTAATGACCGGGCGGGAACTGGGAGGACCGATCATCGTCATGTCCACCACGCTCGTCGCAGTATTCGCTCCCATCGGATTTATGGGGGGGCTGACGGGCAGTCTGTTTGGTGAATTCGCGTTTACGCTGGTGGCTACGGTTTTAGTGTCCATGATCGTAGCGCTCACCTTATCGCCGATGCTCTCCAGCAAGATATTACGCCCGACCAGGGAACATGGCTTTGAACATTTTATCGAGCAGAACTTCGCTGGTCTATGTAAGTTCTATGACCGGGTCTTGGGTAGCACCCTGAATTATGTGCCGGTCACCATGCTCTTTGCCGCGGTCGTGTTCGGGAGTATCTATTTTCTGTTTAGCACCTCAAAGACCGAATTGGCGCCAGCGGAAGATCAGGGCATTATTTTTAATGCGGGCACGGGTGGCCCAACCATTACACCGGATCGACTGGCCAATGATGGTATGCAAGTTTTGAAAGTATTGAATAAATATCCCGAGACAAAGGCAACCTTCATGGTCACCGGCATATCGGTGGGCAGCGGCGGTGGCTCCAACAGTCTGTTCGCGGGCATGAATCTGACCAATTGGGACAAACGCTCCACGACGGCGATGCAGTTGCAACCCCGGATCCAGCAGGCCCTGCAGAGTGTTCCGGGACTCCAGCTCGCCTCATTCTTGCCGCCATCCCTGCCCGGTTCGGCGGGTGGTCTGCCGGTGCAATTTGTGCTGCAGAGCCCGGGCAGCTACAACAAAATCGACCAAGTGGCTCGGCGGCTGATCGCGGAAGCCGAGAAAAGTGGCTTATTTTTCTATGTGACCAAAGACTTGCGCATTGATAATCCCGAAATCGTACTGAAAATCCATCGGAGCATGGCCGCCACCCTCGGACTGACCATGGCGAACATCGCCCAGGATCTGCAGCCCCTGTTGGGCGGCAACTATGTCAACCGCTTCGATATGGAAGGCCGCAGCTACAAGGTCATTCCCCAGGTACCGGATCATTTTCGCCTCGATCCGGCCGCCCTGAAGCAATATTACATCGCGACCGGCAGCGGCCAGATGGTGCCCTTATCTACCGTAGTTTCTATTGAAACCAAGGTCGAGCCGCAATACTTGCCACAGTTCCAGCAGCTCAACTCGACGACCATCCAGGCGGTGCCCAAACCCGGCGTTACCATGGGCGAGTCTTTACGGTTCTTTAAGACTGCAGCGGGAAAAATCATGCCCAAAGATTTCTCTCTGAACTATGCAAGCCAATCCCGTCAATATATGCAAGAGCGGGGTGGACTGCTGATCACTTTTGCGCTGGCCATCATTCTGATATACCTGCTACTGGCCGCACAGTTCGAGAGTTTTCGCGATCCGCTGATCGTGCTGATTACGGTACCCATGTCCATTAGTGGGGCGTTGATTTTCATCAGCCTGGGCCTGGCTTCCATCAACATCTACACGGAAGTGGGGCTGATCACGCTGATTGGTTTGATCGCCAAGCAGGGTATTCTGATCGTGCAGTTCGCCAACGAGATCCAGAAAACAGAAGGACTCAACAAGCGTGAAGCCGTGCAGAAAGCCTCCAGCATTCGTTTGCGTCCCATCCTCATGACCACGGGAGCGATGGTACTGGGCGTTCTGCCCTTGCTGTTAGCGGGCGGACCCGGCTCGGTCAGTCGCTTCCAGATGGGCCTGGTAATCTTTACCGGCTTGGGTATTGGCGCTTTCTTCTCGCTTTTCGTGGTGCCAGCCATGTATATGGTACTCGCCAAGGATTTGCGCGCGTCCCAGCCCCAGGAAGCCTGACAGGAGATTGTTGCTTTGCTCGGTGGATCCGGCCGGGACGCTTATTAGGGTCCCGGCCTTTTTCGCTTGACAAGACGGAGGGTGGCCAGAAGAATACCGGTGGGTATTCTCGCTGGTCTTTTTTGAGAAACATCCGCTTCGCCGCCCTTGCCGGGTTGGCCTGTTCGCTGTTCGCACACAGGTAAATTTTCATGGGTCACGAATTCTTCCCGAGCATTGAGACCTTAGCAAAGAGGTCCTGGTGACTGCACAACGCATTGATGGCAAAGCCATCGCCAAAAAAATACAGGCGGATGTCACCCATCGCAGTCAGGCTTTTCTCCAGCGTTATGGACGCTCCCCTGGTCTTGCGGTAGTGCTGGTCGGGGCCGATTCCGCGTCTCAGGTCTATGTGCAGAAAAAGCGGGATACCTGTGCTTCAGTGGGCATCCGCTCTTTTTCTGCCAATCTTCCCGCAGACAGCACGCCACAACAACTCCTGTCTCATATTTCCGAACTAAACGCTAATAATGCCGTGGATGGCATCTTGGTGCAGTTGCCCCTGCCCCCGCATTTTGATCCTGAAGAAATCATCGAGGCTATTGCTGTCGACAAGGATGTCGATGGTTTTCACCCCTATAATGTCGGCCGTCTTGCGCTGCGCGCGCCACTGCTGCGCTCCTGTACACCCGCCGGTATCATGACCTTGCTTCAGGAAACCGGTATAGAGGTCAGGGGGAAAGAAGCGGTGATTGTCGGCGCATCCAATATTGTCGGGCGGCCCATGGCACTGGAACTGCTCCTGGCCGGGGCGACGGTGACTGTCTGCCACCGCTTCACCCGCGATCTCGCGGCCCATGTGGGACGCGCCGAGTTGCTCGTCGCGGCGGCAGGCAAACCGGGACTGATACCCGGTGAGTGGATTCGTGAGGGAGCAGTGGTCATCGATGTGGGAATCAATCGTCTTCCGGACGGGCGTCTGACCGGCGATGTGGACTTTGCTGGCGCGGAGCAACGTGCGGCGTGGATCACGCCGGTCCCCGGTGGAGTCGGACCCATGACGGTAGCCACACTCTTGCAGAATACCCTGATTGCGGCAGAGCAACGCATGGGGATAAGCTCATGAATGGGACACCTGTCCCGCAAAAATCTGGTGCGGCGCCATCTCTGGATAATCCCGATCTCTATTTTAACCGCGATCTCAGCATCCTCGCATTTAACCGGCGGGTACTTGCTTTGGCGGATGATCCACATGTGCCCCTGCTGGAGCGTTTACGTTATCTGACCATTGTTTCCAACAATCTGGACGAATTTTTTGAAGTACGCATGGCAGGGCTTCTGCAGCGACGCAAATTCGGCGCTGGCCCCTCGGGGCCGGATATGCTCGGACCTAATATCGAAATTGAAGCAGTGGCCAAAATGGCCCACGAAATTATCTCTGCACAGTATCGCTGCCTGAACCAACGACTGCTACCCGCCCTGGCCAAAGAGAATATCCGTCTGTTGCGCCGACGCGAGTGGCGGGTCGCGCAAAGACGTTGGATCAGCAGTTATTTTCAGAGTGAAGTCCTACCTCTGCTCACGCCCCTGAGCCTTGACCCGGCCCATCCCTTTCCCAAGGTACAGAATAAGGGGTTGAATTTCGCCATCGTCCTGGAGGGTCAGGACGCCTATGGGCGGCACAGTCCCATCGCCATCGTGCAGGCGCCGCGGATACTATCGCGTATCATCCAGATTCCAGCACATCTGGCCGGCCCGCATGATTTCGTGTTTCTTTCTTCTATCATTCACGAGCATGTGCAAACCCTCTTTCCGGGCCTGACTATTCAGGGCTTTTATCAGTTCCGGGTAACCCGCAACAGTGAACTCTTCGTGGACGAAGAAGAGGTGGACAACCTCCTTGATGCGCTCGCTGATGAATTGCCGATGCGCCCTTTTGGTGAGGCGGTACGGCTGGAAGTCGCCAACAACTGTCCGCGCGAGGTAATCGACTACCTCTTGAAACATTTTGAGCTTGGCGAGGATCATCTTTATGCGCTGCTGGGGCCCGTGAATCTGTCACGGCTGGCAGCCATTATCGACATGGTTCCCCGCCCCGACCTGCTCTTCCCGCCCTTTGTACCCGGTCTGCCATCCGTCTGTACGCGCCCGGAAAATATATTCGCGCAACTCCGCGAGGCACCCATTCTCCTCCATCACCCATACCAGAGCTTCAACCCAGTACTGGATTTTCTCCGCCAGGCGGCCAATGATCCGCAGATCATCGGTATCAAGCAGACGTTGTACCGCACCACCCCGGACTCTCCCATCATTGATGCGCTGATAGAAGCGGCGATGGCTGGCAAACAGGTCACTGCCGTGGTCGAGCTCAAGGCCCGCTTTGACGAAGCAAATAACATCCAGATGGCGGAGCGCCTGGAAGAGGTGGGTGTGCAGGTGGTATACGGCGTGGTCAATCACAAAGTGCATGCCAAAATGATATTGGTCTTGCGCCGTGAGGAGGATGGGATTCGCCTCTACGGGCATCTGGGTACTGGCAATTATCATCCCCGCAATGCGCGGATTTATACCGATCTCAGCCTGCTCACCGCAAATCCTGACATCACGGCGGATATGAATGATCTGTTCATGCACATCACTGGCATGGGCAAGGCGCCGCAACTGCGTTGCCTGTTGCAAAGCCCCTTTACGATGTTCAGCGGAATACGTGATGCCATCGAGGCGGAGACCCAGCACGGCGTGAAAGGCCGCATCATCGCGCGGGTGAACGCGCTGGTCGAACCAGACCTGATTCGCACCCTGTACCGAGCCTCCCAGGCTGGGGTAGAAATCGACCTGGTGGTACGCGGCGCCTGTGCCTTACGCCCCGGCATACCGGGCGTCTCTGAGCATATCCGGGTACGTTCCATTGTCGGTCGTTTTCTCGAACACAGCCGCGTCTATTACTTCGGGAATGACGGATCTCCCAAGCTTTGGATGTCAAGTGCCGACTGGATGGGGCGCAATTTCTTTCGCCGCCTGGAAGTGGCGGTACCTATTCTCGACCCTGACTTGCGCGCCCGCGTACTCAGAGAAACCCTTCAGCTGTACCTGGAAGATGACTGTAACGCCTGGGCCATGCGTGCCGATGGTGCTTATGATTTTCTGCGCAAAACCCCGGACGCCGCCTGTAAATCGGCTCAGGACCGCTTACTGGAACACTACGACAGGAGTAACCACCATGCGTGACAGGGTTTCGTCGTGATCCGGGTGCTGGTGCTCAACAGTAAAGGAGGTTCCGGAAAAACGACAGTCGCCACCAACCTCGCCAGTTTGCTGGCACTGCGCGGCTCGGTACTTCTCGCTGACCTGGATCCGCAGCATTCGTCCAGCACCTGGGTCGAGCGGCGGTCGGAGCACTTACCAAAGCTGTCCGTCATGGTCGATGCTGATCGGGATTTCCGCGATTATCCGCCGAGTGATTTCGTCGTCTTTGATGCCCCTGCTGGTCTGAAAAAAAGGCGCCTGGAAGACATGCTGGATGAGGTGGGGGCGCTGCTGGTACCCATCGGCCCCTCTTCTTTCGATATGGATGCCAGCCGTCTTTTCCTGGAAAAACTGGATGAGATTAAACGCTTTCGCAAGGGTAAGGTGCGCATGGGTGTTATTGCCAACCGCGTGAATGCGCGTACCAAGGGCGGACAACAACTGCAAATGTTTCTGGCAGATTTGCAGTTGCCGGTGGTGGCCACCCTGCGCGATAGCCAGCTCTATGTGCGGGCCGCGCAACAGGGCGCGGGCATAGCGGATTTGCGGACGACAGAAACCCGTGCGGAGTTACCGCAATGGGCGCAGATTCTGCGCTTTGTAATGGAGGGGGGACATGGAGCAAGAGCTTAAACTACAGGTACTCGATCCTTCCCCCTGCGCCTGGGAAAAGATTTATCAACATCCTCTGCTGGCACTGGGCACAACACCTCCTTTGCCGCTTCACGCTCTATACTACGATAGTCGCGATGGTGCCTTGCAGCGCGCCAGGCTGGCCTACCGTGTGCGTCGGGAAGGGAAAGAGTGGGTAGCCACTCTCAAGGCCGAAGGTCAATCCGCTGGCGGGTTGCATCAGCGCCCCGAATGGAACGTCGCTGTTTCCTCCGCCAGAGCGGATCTTCGGGTGTTTACTGACGCGAATGCTGCAGCGTTACTGGCACCCTTTTTGGATTTAGCGTTGCAAGTCATTCTTGAAACCCGTTTTGAACGGCTGGAGAGTCGGGTGGATCGCGCGGATGGCAGCCAGATTCTGGTCGCACTGGATCGCGGAGAAATCGTTGCCAACGGCTTGCGTGAACCTATTCTCGAAGTAGAACTGGAACTGGCAACAGGGGAGCCTGCCGCGGTATTGGAGATGGGCGCGGAGCTGTGCCACGATCTGCCGCTGTTGCCCGATGGGGAAAGCAAGCTGTTCCGGGGTTTGCGCCTCGCCGGGCTGATACCGGCCGATACCAGTACGATGCGAGACAAAACACCACCGCTCCGCCGCCACGAAAACGCCGGAACGGCACTTAGCCGCCTGCTGATCCAGCAAAGTCAACAGGCGACTGGCGAAGCCAGGCAGCATTGGGCCGCTAATAGTACGAAGACCTTTCATCAGTTGCGCAAAACTGTTCGCAGCCTGCGCGCCCTACTGCGTTTCTGCCGGGCTCTGGATGCTGATAACCGCCTCGGCGGTGCCCGTCGGGAATTGGCGGACTGGTTTCACCAGCAAAATATACGGCGTGACCATGAAGTACTCGCCACTTATTGGGAGGCGTTGGCCACGGATACAGGCACCGAAGTGGCCCCGCTGCATAGTTGGCTGATGGTACAGGCTGAAGCAACGCATGCACATCTTGGCCAGTTCGCCGCCGCGATCCTGAAGCTTTGGGCACTGCTGCTGCGTGCAGCGCTATACAGTGATCAGGATCTACAACACTACGCGGAAATGCATTTGCGGCGTCAGGATCGCCAATTAATGGCTGCGGGAGATGCAGTCAAAACCGCCGCCAGTTTTCACGCCTTGCGCATACGCATTAAGAACTGGCGCTATGTGATTCTGGCACTTGGCGATATGTGGCCCAGCAAAGACAGTAAAACCCTGCTCAAAATGCTTTCCGCCTTGCAGGAAATCTCTGGTGCCATACATGACGCCGACATGGCGGGACAGCACCTGG
>NZ_DAHVHY010000002.1:0-48057 GCF_027322205.1 Acidithiobacillus sp. | reverse complement strand
CCCCCCAGCCGCAAGCATGGACTCGCTTTCAGTGCGGGGCTGCTGGTGGGCTATCTTCATGCCCGGGAGAGCCGGCAACACAAAAAATTCTCCAAGTATTGGGAGCGTCTGAAGGACGCTCCACGACCATGGGGCTAATTCCCGGCAGTATTTAATTCAGGCTCTCGCGATTGCGTTCGGTCATATGCGCAATCAAGGCAATTTCGTGGGCCAGGCAATACTGCGGCTCCGTCACTTCCCACTCGCGTGCCTGCTCCAGATCATAGGTGTCAGTGTCGCAGACCTGCTCCAGTTGCTGACAGTTCATGCTCTCACTTAGGAAACCTACCACCTCGGCGATCTGATCATTACCCAGAACGCTGACGGCCTCGCCGAGTGTGAGATTTTCCTTGCCACTTAACTGCTCCGCAACTGCGATTGTCGCTGCATCCATGCTTTCTTCGTGCTTCAGCATGACTGCTCTGGCGAGGGCGCGTTGACGATCTATAGCCATCTTTTCAGTCTCCTTAGGTGTGTGAACATATTCAATCTTTAAGTGGGATAAGAACGCTGTACGACTTCTGCCAGATCGCGGGAAAGCTTGGGCTTACCCGCCAGCCTTTTCAAGGCTTCGCCCATAGCCTGCTGGCGTTGAGCATCGTAACGCTGCCAACGGCTCAGGGGCGTTGCCAGACGCGCCGCCGTCTGCGGGTTGAGATCATCAAGACGACAGATTTGTTCCGCGTAAAAGGCATAACCAGAACCATCCGCCGCATGGAACACCGTGGGATTAGCGGCAAAGCCACCGAGCACTGCGCGTACCCGGTTAGGTATCCGCCAATCAAAGGCGGGATGCACGAGCAAGTGCTCTACCTGACGCAGGATTTCCGGGCGTGGTGCAGATGCCTGTATCGCAAACCATTTGTCAATCACCAGCGGATATTCATGCCACTTTCGGTAAAAGTCGAGCAGGATATCCTCGGCATCATGATAACGATGTTGTACCAGCAACTGAAAAGCGGCCAAGCGGTCTGTCATATTGTCGGCCTGAGCGTATTGCTGGCGGGCATACAGGATCATCTCCTCATGGCCTTCAAGGTCGCTGGCAATCAGATAGCTGAGGGCCAGGTTACGCAGGCGTCGGCAACCGATAGATAAACCGTCGCGCTGATAGTCCGCGGCGAGATTGTGATACAACCCCATCCACTCCGGTACGAACTGCGTGCCGATAGTGCGCATCAGTTCATCACGCGCGTGATGAATGGCCTCGACGGCGATCACCGGCATCTGCTCGCCGATATATTCCTCACTAGGGAGAGAAAGCAGTTCGGCACGAAAAGCCGGGTCTATCTGTGCATCGCCTAAAGTCGTCGCGATAGCATGCCGCAGAGCGTCCGGCAGCGAGGCAACAGACGCATCAGCTACGGCGGCAAGTAAGGCTTTTACCGCAAGATCCTGGGTACTCTCCCAGCGATTGAAGGGATCATCATCATGGCTAGCGAGAAAACTACGGGCATCATCATCTAATGGACTTTCGAGGCGAACCGGGGCAGAGAAGCCACGCAAAAGGGAGGGAATCACCGGATCAGGGAGGTTGTTAAAAGTCCATGACTGTTCAGCCCGCTCCATTAACAGTATGCTTTCACGGTCAGCTCCGCCCAGAGGGACCCGTTGCCCCTGAGTGTTGAGCAGCGCCATACGCACGGGGATTGGCACCGGCTCTTTGACGGGCTGTCCAGGTGTTGCCGGGGTTTCCTGATACAGAGTGAGGGTATAGCTGCGCCGGGTCGGATCGTAGCTGCCAGTCGCTCGCAGGATTGGCGTTCCCGCCTGGCTATACCAGCGACGAAAACCGGAGAGATCGCGCTGGTTGGCATCCTCCATGGCGGCGATAAAGTCTTCGATGGTGACCGCATGACCATCGTGTCGCTGGAAATAGAGATCCATGCCCTGGCGAAACTGTGCTTTACCCAACAGGGTGTGGATCATCCGCACCAGTTCGGCGCCTTTTTCGTAGACCGTCGCCGTGTAAAAATTATTGATCTCGGAATAGGCGTCGGGCCGCACCGGATGGGCAAGAG
This sequence comes from Acidithiobacillus sp., assembly GCF_027322205.1. Classification (GTDB taxonomy): domain Bacteria; phylum Pseudomonadota; class Gammaproteobacteria; order Acidithiobacillales; family Acidithiobacillaceae; genus Acidithiobacillus. The sequence continues at coordinate 45,997 of NZ_DAHVHY010000002.1, read as the reverse complement.
GACCAGCATCCTCCGGGAACTGGGCAGTGCGCAAACGGCGCACATCACCGATGCGCTGGACACCGCGGGAGTTCTGATCGGCACTGAACTCCTGATCGCGAAACACGGTCAGGCCTTCCTTGAGACTCAACTGAAACCAGTCACGCAAAGTCACCCGGTTGCCGGTCCAGTTGTGGAAATATTCGTGGGCGATGACTGACTCAATGCCCTGATAGTCGCTGTCCGTGGCGGTTTCCGGGCTGGCGAGCACATATTTAGCATTAAAAATGTTGAGGCCTTTATTCTCCATTGCGCCCATATTGAAGCTATCGGTAGCGACAATCATGTAACGGTCCAGGTCGTATTCCCGACCGTAGACCTCCTCATCCCAGCGCATAGCACGCTTGAGGCTGTCCATGGCCTGGGCGCAGGCGCCGGTATCACGTTCGGCCACATAGATTTCCAGCGTCACGTCCCGGCCGGAAGCAGTACGGTACTGATCGCGAACCACCGCCAGATCACCAGCCACCATGGCGAAGAGATATGCCGGTTTGGGATAAGGATCTTCCCAGCTGGCCCAGTGCCAGCCGCCCTCCTCGTCACCCGTGGCTATACAGTTGCCATTGGCGAGTAACACCGGGCAATTTTTTTGAGAGGCATGCAAGGTGACCGTGAAACGGGCAAGGCAGTCGGGACGATCCAGGGTGTAGGTAATGCGCCGGAAGCCCTCCGCTTCACATTGGGTCAAGAATTGCCCGCCCGCGTAATAAAGACCGGAAAGCGTGGAGTTGGCCGCAGGATGTATGCGCACGGTGCTCTCCAGAACGAAAGATTCCGGGGGACTCAGTAGCAACAAGCCCGCGTCAGTCAGTCGATATTCATGCTCTGCCAGAGTCCGGCCATCCCGCTGGAGGCTCAACAGCTCCAGAGACTCGCCATCCAGATGCAATTCGGTAACTGGAGCCGTAGTGATACGTTGAAAATGGAGGCGGGCATATACCTCGGTATTTTCCGGGTCCAAACGCAGATCAAGAGCGACTTCAGAGACCTGATATCTGGGTACTTTGTAGTCGCCACGCTGAATCACGGCTGCGTTTGTCCCGGGCATAGTCACTTCTGACATGCTCCATTTTGCAGGTTACCAATGTGTGCAACAAAATCTTTGAGGTTTTCTTTGCTCAAGCCATGTGCCAGGGTGGGTTCACCTTTTTGATCACAGTAAATCAGGGTAGGGGTAGCCATTTCACCGCTCTCACTGAGCAACTTAGTGTTATTTTCTACTGCACTAATGATGGCTGTGCCAGGATTTTGGGCAGGCTTGATACCCCCCTCTTCCGTCGCTTCATCAAAGCCTTTTTCGTTCTCCGCCATAGCGATAGCAGGGTCCTTGGCACCGAGAATAGCGGCGGCTCTGGGGCCGCTGCTCCTTTTGAGGAACGCCACCACCACATAACGCACCCTGAGCTTGCCGGCGTCAATCAGTGGCTTGGCCTCTTCATAGAACTTGTGGCAGAAAATGCAGTCGGGGTCGACAAAAGCAATCATCTCCGGCCCGCTGGTACCCAGCACAAAACTGTCGGCATGAGCCGCCTTCTTGGCTATAATCGCAGGACTCGCCGGCTTGGGAATCAGGCCAAGCTTCATCATCGCCGCATGCGCTTCGTCCTCACCTTGCGTATTCAGAACCGGACCGGCAATCAGATATTTGCCATCCGCAGTGGCAAAGGCAATAGTCGGATGTCCTCCCAGAGTCACTTCGATCCCGGTTAATCCGCCGGGGCCGGGGAACACCTTTTCGGCCTTGGCCTGCCCGTGGGTCACGGATTCTAGCAAGTTTTTCGCAGCGCTGAGGCTGACTTCCGTTTCCACACGGGGCGCTACCGCAAAACGCTCCACGACGGCGCCGGTGAAACCTCCGATGATAAAAAGACCTATGGCCAACGCGATGGTTTTTTTCTCCATGAATGAATACTGTCCCTCTGTTTTGGTGAGATATGATGATGACATGTTGGGATTCTAAACCCGTGTCCGTGGTAAAAGCCAGACGACCCCATCAGTAACGAGCCGCCCTTGATGGCGAATAGACCTAAAACGAAATGGATCTTGACACCCTCCGGCTTCTATTCATATATTGGTTAAGATATTTATTGACTAATGTTTTGCGGAGGAATCTTCATGTTTTTCAAACAACGCAGCAGTACCGATGGGACCTTGTCCTACTTCTATGGTTGTGGTGGCAAAGGCTTTGCGGTTGCCGTAGATGTGGTGGCCGGTGACGAGCAGTGGTTTCTTAGTGAAGCACAAAAGGCGGCCGTACGGATCAGCTTCGTGATCGATACCCATATCCATGCTGACCATCTCTCGGGTGGCAAGGCACTGGCGGCTCTGGCGGATGCGCCCTACTGCCTGCATGAGAGCGATGTGAATCAGGTCCATTTTCCCATTCGCGCTTTGAAGGACGGTGAAGTGCTGGAAACCGGCAACGTCCTGACCCAAGTGCTATACACCCCGGGGCATACGATGGACAGCGTTTGTCTGCTGGTGAGTGACATACGGCGTAGCCCGGACCCGTGGTTCGCAGTGACCGGCGACACAGTCTTTGTCAGTGGTGTCGGTCGGCCGGATCTGGGCGGCACCCCGGAAGAAATGGCTGGAAGGCTTTACGATAGTCTCCACCAGAAGCTTCTGACCCTCCCCGATGATCTGGAGATATTCCCCGGCCACGCTGCAGGCAGTGTCTGCGGCGCGGGATTGTCCGGGAAACCCTCCTCGACGCTGGGTTTCGAGAAACGCTGGGATCCTTACTTGAGCATGGACAGGGCGACTTTTATCCGCGAGCTCACAGCCAATATTCCGGAGAAGCCTGCAGAAATGATGCGCATTGTCGCCGCCAATCTGGGAAAAGCGGTATGAGCAACGAAACCGTACGCTTCGCCCTTTTCGCAGAGGTTTTTGCGGCCCTGGCCCACCCCAAACGTCTGGAGATCATCCACCACTTGGGGGAGGGGCAGCGCAACGCCGGGGAACTCACCGAACTGACCGGCATGTCCAAAGCCAATGTCTCCCAGCACCTGAATATTCTGAAAGCGCGGGGATTGGTCCACTGTGACAAATGCGGAACCTTCTGCAACTACCGGCTCACCAGTCCCAAGGTACTGGAGACCTGCGAGATCGTGCGCGAGCTCATTCTCGACCAGATGCAGATCACCACCCGCAACCAGCGGGAACTGAGTACAGTCGCACCCATCCGTAAAGAATATCGCTCATGATCTCCACGGCGTCGACCGCACCGCAGCATGTGCGAGGAATCCTCATCAACCGTGGGCAGTTTCTGCTACAGACTGCGCAAGTCTTTTTTGTCGGCCTGATCATCGGCATGGAGCGCAATGTGCTGCCCGCCATGAGCCATATCTTCGGTGTCGACAAAAACGCGTTTTTGTTTCTGGCGTCGTTTGTGATTTCTTTTGGTCTGGTCAAAGGAGCCCTGAACTTTGTGGCCGGCGGGCTCTCCGACCGGATCGGCCGCAAACGCGTCCTGCTGCTGGGCTGGATAGCCGGTATTCCCATTCCAATCCTGATTTTCTTTGCACCCAACTGGTGGTGGATTATTGGCGCCAATGTATTTCTCGGTATCAATCAGGCCTTCACCTGGACCATGACGGTCACCAGTCAGATTGATCTGGCCAACAGTCATCAGCGCGGCTTGGCCGTCGGCATCAACGAGGCGATGGGTTACATTGCGGTAGGGCTGGCAGGTCTCGCTACGGGTTATCTGGCCGTCCTCTACGGACCGCGCTGGGCCTTGCTGGTATTTGGCCTGATAGTTATCGCCCTGGCCATGATGCTGCTGTTCTGGATACAGGACACGATAGCCTGGGTGCATGCCGAACATACCCAGAACCAGCAACGGGCCGGGGTACCCGTCTCCACCACGCCTGAAGCTGGCGCATGGGCGACCTTCCTGCGGGTATCCTTTCGGGATATCACCTATCGGGCACTGTGCCAGGCCGGGGTAGCCAATAAAATCGCCGACACCTTGGTCTGGGTGCTCTTTCCGGTATTTTTTCGCTTCCACGGTCTGGGTGTGATTCGCATCGGCTGGATTACCGGAATATACGCCATGGTCTGGGGATTGTGCCAGTTCTGGACCGGACATCTGGCCGATCGCATCGGTCGCAAACCTCCCGTGTTGCTGGGTTTCGCGCTGCTTGCAGCAGGACTCGCCGGAACAGCACTGGTCAGTCATTTTTCCGCATGGATCATTACCGCTGCGGTGATGGGGCTCGGTATGGCTCTGCTATATCCCAATCTGATTGCCGCCATGTCGGATGTCGCCCCACCCCTGGAACGAGGTCGGATCCTCGGTATCTATCGCTATTGGCGGGATACGGGTTACGCCATCGGTGGTCTGATTCTCGGTCTGGTCGCTCAATGGGGTGACGAGATTCTCTCCGCTATCTGGTTGACGGCCGGTATCGTTGCCCTCTCGGGTTTGTGGGTCGCCCTGGCGGTCAAAGAAACCCATCACCGAACCACTTAATCAGGAGATCTCCTCATGACCAGCGCTTTAATCGCTCTTCATGCTGGCCCCGATTCGGAAAATCCGCGTGCCGACACGGCAGTACGCCTGGCGGGAGCCATGTTAGCGGACAATAAAGACGTGTGCCTGTTTCTAGCCGGTCAGGGCGTGCTGCTGTTGACCAATACCGATGCCACCAGCGAGAGTACGCGAACCTTGTTGGGGGAACTGCTGGAATTGGGTCTGGAAGTCCGGTGTTGTGGCAGTTCCCTGAAAGCACAAGGGGTGGAAGACCTCCCGATTGGCGTCAGCAAAAGCTCCATGAAAGAACTCTCCAGTCGGATCAGTGCGGCCGACGAGGTCGTGTGTTTCTGAGTCATTGCGCTGAAACTATTTGAAGCTTCCATGCTCAAGAACTGAGAAACCATTCATCGGGAATACTTCCCGCTGGTCCGATGTTAGGTCAAACTGCTTTACAGGTGAATGCAGGATATGCGCGCAGCTTTGGTTGTTCGGAAACTGCTGATGATACCCCCAACCTCAAATGATGAAGCACAAGGAGATAACCACATGAGGCACTCTGTAGAGAAAATGGCGGCGAAATGGGTTGTGAGTGGCATGCTTGGATGCACCATTGCGCTAGTAGGGATCTCGTCCGCTATGGCGCAGACGGTACCACCCAAAAAGCTGACCGCAGGCATTCTCTGGAATCAAATACTGCCATACCACATCACATATATTCAGGAGGGACACCACGGTCCGATCATCTATGATTTTCAGGATCCCAACTGTCCTTATTGCCATGTGATGTACGCGCATGAGGCGCCCCTTATCAAGGCCGGAAAACTGACAGTGCGTTATGTGCCGGTCGCCTTTCTGACGCCGCAGAGTCCGGCGGAGGCCGCGGCCTGGCTGCAGTCACCACACCCCCTGGCGGTGCTGAAGCATTTTGAAGGCATCGTCGGCACGGCGTTACGGAGTGGCAGCTATCGTCATCTGCCCAAGTCTAAACCGACGGCGAAGACCAGTGAAGAGTTGAAGCGCAACCTCGAGATGATGGGGGCAATGGGTTTTGAGGGCACCCCAGCCATACTTTATCGCGTGAAAAGTGGTCAGCTTGGACGAATTCCGGGGATGATCTCAGAAAAACAACTTGCAAAACTCTTGCCCCTTTTGCAATAAAACCTGGGCAGCGTAAGATGGCGCAAAAAATTGCAAGCACTTTTCCGGTCAGTTGCCTGATCGCGCCTCGACCACAATTTCAAGCTGAACAACTTGACCATCTTGGGGACTTGTGGAAAACACTGGTATCACCAGCGGTGTAACTGGCGGCAACCCCTTGCAGGGCGCAAACGGCCTTATACTGGTAAAGGCTACCAGCAGCAAAGATTACGATGATACGACGTGCCCCATAACCCGGATTTCTTCGCAGAATGTTCTACACTGACAGGTGGATCCCAGCACGGAGCGTTACCAACCAGTTGCTGCATCTTTACCACCCGTAAATGAACAGGAGTAGCCAGATGACTGAGACCACAACGGATATTCTGATTGTTGGTGGTGGCCCCGCTGGCATGATGACCGGCATCACCGCCGCCCAGTTTTCTCCCCACAAAAAAGTACTGGTAATTCGTCCAGAGACGGACGCGGTGATTCCTTGTGGTATTCCCTACATTTTTGGCACCCTGGGCGGCACCGATGAGGATATGGCCGGGCGCGCGCCCCTGCTGGCGGCCGGTGGGCAGCTTCAGATTGGTACGGTTCGGAAGATTGGCCGTGCCGCACGCACCGCCACCCTGGCCAATGGCGATGTCATTCACTGGGAACGTCTGGTGTTGGCCACCGGCGCCGAGAACTTCATTCCACCGATCCCCGGCACCGATCTCGACGGTGTCTTTAGCATTCACAAAGACTATGACTACCTGGACCAGCTCTTCAGCACCCTGATCCCGAGCATCAGAAAGCTGGCCATCATCGGCGGGGGCTTCATCGGGGTGGAGTTTGCCGACGAGATCCGCAAGCGGGGTATCGAAGTCCACATTGTCGAGATGCTGCCACACCTGATGCAGGCCGCCTTTGATCTGGATGCCTGTGCCGCAGTGGAGAAGCAGTTGCAGGCCCATGGTGTGCTCATCCACACCGGAGCCAGGGTGGAGGCGCTGTTGCCCGAGCCCAGCGGCAAGCGCGTCGGCCAGGTACAGATCACCGGACAGGATGCCCTGAACGTGAATGCAGTGCTCATCGCCATTGGCACCCGTCCCCAGATCGCGCTGGCCAGGGATATGGGCTTGACCCTCAGTCGCTCCGGCGGGGTCTGGGTCGATGCCTTCCAGCGTTCCCGCGAAGATCCCGATATTTTTGCGGTAGGCGATTGCGCTCACAAGCAGGATTTTTTCACCCGCAAGGCCAATCACGCCATGATCGCCTCACAGGCCGCCGCCGAGGGCCGTATTGCCGGTATGAACCTCTATGGCTTGCGTCAGCTCCGTTACAACGCCGGATCGGTGAGTATCTATGCCAGTGAAATCGATGGCCTGGCCTTCGGCGTCGCCGGCCTGACTCAGCATCAGGCGGAGCAGGAAGGTTTCCCTATCCTCATCGGCGAAGCCCGTCTGCCGGATCACCATCCGGCCTCCATGCCAGACACCACCGAAATCTACTGCCGGATCATCTTCGCCGCCGACTCCCTGCAGATTCTCGGCGGCCAGATTCTTGGCGGCGCTACCACCGGCGAACTGGTCAACACCATCGGTCTCGCCATACAGATGCACGCCTCCGCACCCGACCTGGCCAGCATGCAATTTGGCAGCCAGCCCCGCCTGACGCCTTCCCTGCATCCCCTGATAGCCGCTACGGGTGACGCCCTGCGCCGCCATTACGAACCACTCCATCCCTGCGTTACAGGAGCCCCGCATGCCTAAAATTGCTCAAGCACCACTCGGCATGTCCGCCGAAAGCACTCGGCACTGGACAGAAAACTATCGTCTTGCCACCCAGGACAGCGGGCGCCTGTTCCTGATGGCGGGCGATCAGAAAGTCGAACATCTCAACGATGATTTTATCGGCGGGTCTGTAGCGACGGACGATGCCGACCCGGAACACCTTTTCCGCATCGCCAGTGAAGCGCCCGTGGGTTGCTTTGCCGCACAAATGGGCCTCATTGCCCGCTATGGCATGGATTACCGCGACACGCCTTACTTGCTCAAACTCAACAGCAAGACGCATTTGATCAAAACGGCGCAACGCGATCCGGTCAGCCTGCAATGGCAGAGCATGGCGCAGGCCCACGACTTTGTGCGCCATTCCGGTCTCCGAGTGGTTGGGGTGGGTTACACCATTTACCCTGGCTCTGAGTTCGAGCCGACCATGCTCAGTGAGGCGGCACGCATTGTCGAGGATGCCCATGCCATGGGATTGCTGGCCGTCATCTGGGCCTACCCGCGCGGCAAGGCCGTGGGTGAACGCGAGCAGAACCCGCATCTGATTGCCGGTGCCGCGGGTCTGGCAGCCTGTCTCGGGGCGGATTTCGTCAAGATCAACCCACCACTCAATGCGGCTGGCGCCATGGACGGCACGCTCCTGGGTGAAGCGGTAGCCGCTGCCGGACGCACGCAGGTCGTCTGCGCGGGGGGTTCGGAAACCGATGCGCCGGAGTTTCTGCAACGTCTCTACGAACAGATTCATGTGGGTGGCACGCAAGGCTGCGCCACCGGCCGGAATGTCCATCAGCGCAGCCAGCCCGATGCCGTCAACTTTTGCAAGGCCATTCACGCCATCGTGGTCCACAATCAGGGCGTCGATGAAGCCATCAAACTGCTGAATCCCAACGCATGATGAAACTGACTGCGCAGCGCAGCAAAATCGTCTGCACTCCCGGTGGTACCAACCGTTTAGAGATTATTCGTCTGGAGCAAGCCGCCTCCCACTGACAGGAGCATTTATGGACAGCCGTATTGAAGACATCATCGCCCGCGAAATTTTGGACTCACGAGGGAATCCCACGGTGGAAGTGGAAGTATTCCTGGTCGATGGTACCCGCGCCCGCGCGGCAGTACCTTCCGGCGCCTCCACCGGCAGCAAGGAAGCCGTCGAGCTGCGCGACGGCGATGCTCACCGCTATGGCGGCAAGGGTGTAGAAAAAGTCATTCGGAATATTGAAGAAATCGTCGCCCCGGACCTGCAGGATCTGGATGTCCGGGAACAAAAGGCCATCGACGACACCCTCATCGGCCTGGACGGCACCGACAACAAAAGTCGGCTGGGCGCCAATGCTCTGCTCGGCGTTTCCATGGCCTGTGCCCGTGCTGCCGCTGATTACAGCGATCTGCCCCTCTATGCCTATCTGGGCGGCCCGGGTGCCACCCGTCTGCCCGTCCCCTGCTTCAATGTGCTCAATGGTGGCGTGCATGCCCACTGGCAAGGCGCCGACTTCCAGGAATGCATGCTGGTACCCTACGGTGCCGGCAATTTCCGTGAAGCCCTGCGCTGGGGGGCGGAAATCTACCATGCCCTGCAATCTGTTCTGCTGGGAAAACATCTCTCGGTCGGCATCGGTGATGAAGGCGGTTTTGCGCCGATGGTGTCCTCCAACCATGAATCCTATGATTTGTTGCTGGACGCCATCCGTAAGGCGGGCTTTGAACCAGGCCGGGACGCCGGCATCGCCATCGACCCCGCTTCCTCGGAGTTCTTCAAGGATGGCACCTACCAGCTACGCACCGAGAAGCGTGCCATCAGCAGTGCCGAGATGGTGGCCTACTACGAAGAGATCGTCCGTAACTACCCTGTGGTCCTGCTTGAAGATGGTCTCGCCGAAAACGACTGGGAGAGCTGGAAGTTGCTGAATGAAAGGCTCGGCGGCGTCATCGAACTGGTCGGCGACGACATCTTCTGCACCAACCCCAAAATCATCGCCCGCGCCATGGAAGACAATATTGCCAACGCCACCCTCATCAAACTCAATCAGATCGGTACGGTGACCGAGACCATCACCGCCACACGGCTGGCGCAATATCACGGCTGGGGGGCCTTTGTCTCGCATCGCTCCGGCGAAACCACCGATGATTTCATCGCCGACCTCACCGTCGCCCTGGATACGGGGCATCTGAAGTCGGGTGCTCCGGCGCGTGGCGAACGGGTGGCCAAGTACAACCAGTTGCTGCGTATCGAAGAAGAACTAGGCACCGCCGCCAGTTTTGCTGGTAAACACGCGTTTTGCAGACCGGTCCGTTTCTGATAGCGTTCAAAGGAGAGAAATCATGCGTTGCTTAGTCACCAGTGCTCGCCCCTATGATCAACAATTCCTCAGTACCGCCAACAACGGGCGCCACGAACTGGTCTTCATCGAGACGACATTAAATGCCGAGACCGCCTTTATTGCCCAAGGCTATCCCGCCCTCTGCCCGTTTGTCGATGACACGCTGGATGCAAAAGCTCTGGAAACCATAGCGCATCTGGGGACAAAGCTGCTGGTATTGCGCAGCACCGGGTTCAACCATGTCGATATCCCAGCCGCGGAAAAGCAGGGCATTATCGTCATGCGGGTGCGGGATTATTCTCCCTGTGCGGTCGCCGAATATGCGGTCGGCCTCATGCTGACCCTGAACCGGCATCTGCATAAAGCCTATAACCGGGTGCGCGACGGCAACTTCCTCCTCGACGGTTTGCTGGGTTTTGACATGCACGGCAAGACCGTAGGCATTGTCGGCACCGGCAGAATTGGCACCGCACTGGCCCGGATCCTCCATGGCATGGGCTGTCACTTGCTGGCCTATGACACCGCCCCCAATCCTGACTGTCAGGAACTGGGAGTCGCTTATGTTTCTCTGGAAGAATTACTCGCCAAAAGCCGGATCGTCAGCCTCCACATACCACTTCTTCCGGAAACCCGGCATCTCATGAATGCAGAACGCTTCGCCCGGATGCCCGAAGGCGCCATGCTCATCAATACCAGCCGCGGTTCGCTTATTGACACGGCTGCACTCATCGTCGCGCTCAAGAGCCGTCACCTGGGTGCGGTGGGTTTGGATGTCTATGAAGAGGAGGCTGATCTGTACTTCAAGGACCACTGCGACGACATTATCTGCGATGACAGCTTCGAACGGCTGCTCACTTTTCCCAATGTCGTCATCACGGGCCATCAGGCCTTTTTCACCCGTGAGGCACTAAAAACCATCGCGGACACCACGATTCAGAACCTTGACGACTACAGCACCGGTAGGGATAGTCCCAACCACGTCACCACGCGCCGCTCTGCCTATTGAACCGGAGAATTTTGTGACCATCGCACCTTGTTATCTGCTCCCTCAACTCCCGGAATCCCTGGCGGGTCTGGCCGAACTCGCCCTCGACCTGCGCTGGTCCTGGAGTCATGCTACAGACAATCTCTGGCAACACGTTGCTCCAGAACTCTGGGAAGATACCAGGAATCCCTGGCTCATTCTGCAAAATATCGGGGGCGACACACTTCAGCGTCTGGCCCAGGACAAAGATTTTATCGCCATGCTCAATACGTTCGTCAGCGAGCACCGCGGGCACCTCACCCAAAAAGGCTGGTTCAGCAAAACCTATCCCCACCCGCCCTTCAGCCAGGTGGCTTATTTCAGCATGGAGTTTGGCCTCTCCGAGTCCTTGCCCATCTATTCGGGTGGTCTGGGCATCCTCGCCGGTGACTGCCTCAAAACCGCCAGCGATCTCGGTATCCCCCTCCTCGGTATTGGCCTGCTCTGGCAGCAGGGTTATTTTCGCCAGAGTCTCGACGATTGCGGTCGCCAGATCGAACTCTATCCTTACAATGATCCCACCCAGATGCCAGTCACCCCGGTACGCGATGCCGAAGGCGAGTGGCTCCGCCTGGAATTGCCGTTCCCGGGCCGCAAAGTCATCCTGCGCGCCTGGCAGGCGCAAGTGGGTCGTGTCATCCTCTACCTGCTCGACAGCAACGACCCTCTCAATACCCCTGCCGATCGTGGTATCACCGCCGAACTCTACGGTGGCGGCCCCGAGAACCGCCTGCAACAAGAAATCTGTCTGGGCATCGGCGGCTGGATGCTGTTGCGCCGCTTGGGTATTCAGCCGGACATCTGTCACCTCAATGAAGGGCACGCCGCCTTCGCCATTCTCGCCCGTGCCTACAGCCACACGCAGGATCATGGTACCGACTTCCCTTGTGCACTCACCGCCACCCGTGCCGGCAATATCTTTACCACGCATACCCCAGTCGCTGCCGGTTTCGACCGCTTCCCGCCAGAACTGCTGACACGTTACATCGCCGGTGCCCCCGAGGCTTTCGGCGTGGGTGTGGAGACCATCCTCGCTCTTGGCCGGGAGAACCCCGAAGATACCCGCGAACCCTTCAACATGGCGTGGCTCGCCATTCACGGCAGCCTGATCGTCAATGGTGTCAGTCACCTGCATGGGGCCGTCAGCCGTCATTTATTCCAGCCTTTGTTCCCACGCTGGCCCGAGGACGAAGTCCCCGTCATTCATGTCACCAACGGCGTTCATATGCCCTCCTGGGATTCCGCCGAAGCCGACGCCTTATGGACCAACCGCTGCGGCAAGGCCCGCTGGCTGGGGGGCTTAAAAGATATCGAGGCCGACTTTCGCCTGGTCTCCGATGAGTCTCTCTGGCAACTGCGCAGCACCGCGCGCCAGCAGGTGATCCGCTTCGCCCGGCAACGCCTGCAAAAACAACTGGCGGCAGCGCATGCTTCCGATCAGGATTGTGAAGACGCTAAAACAGCATTCGACCCCAATACCCTGACCATCGGTTTCGCCCGCCGCTTTACCGCCTATAAGCGTCCCAATATGTTATTGACCGACCCTGATCGCCTCTACCGTCTGTTGAACAACCCGCACTATCCCGTACAACTGCTAATCGCGGGCAAGGCACATCCCAAGGATACTGCCGGTAAGGCCATGATTCAGCAATGGACCCAGTTTATTCACCAACATCCCGACCTGGCTGGACGCATGGTCTTCATCGCCGACTATGACATGCTGGTGGCCGAACATCTGGTGCAGGGAGTCGACTTGTGGATCAATACCCCGCGTCGCCCCTGGGAAGCCAGCGGCACCAGCGGCATGAAAGTGCTGGTCAACGGCGGCCTCAACCTCTCGGAACTGGATGGCTGGTGGGCCGAAGCCTATGGTCCGGAGACCGGCTGGGCGTTAGGCGACCGCCAGGAACACGATACCAATCTGGAATGGGATCAGCAGGAAGCGCAACAGCTCTACCGTCTGCTGGAAGAAGAAGTCGTACCCCTCTTTTACCACCGGCGCGATGCCAACGGCTGCCCCTGCGGTTGGGTCGCCAAAATCCGCGAGAGCATGAGTCGCCTGACCCCGCAATTCAGCAGCAACCGGATGTTGCAGGAATACGTGTCAACCCTCTATACACCGGCCGCGCGCCTGCTCGCCGCGCGTAGCGAACGCGCCACCGTTGAAGGCATCTGCCAATGGCGACATGATATCCACCAACACTGGCAAAGCCTGCATTTTGGCGAGTTGGATGTACAAAGTGACGCAGACTCGCATCATTTTCAGGTGCATGTGTATCTGGACGATCTCGACGCTGACGCTGTGGCAGTACAACTGTTTGCCAATGGCAACGGAGAACACAGTCCTGAAATCTATGCAATGACGCGCGGAGACGCGTTAACTGGGGCCATCAACAGCTACAATTACACTTGTGCAGTATCGGCCAACAGTGCAGTCGAAAGTTTCACGCCAAGGATCATTCCGCATCGCGAAGGATGTTTGGTGCCCATGGAAAGCACCGAGATACTCTGGTATCGCTGAGAGGATAACTTCATGAATAATCAGATACCTGACCTCCCCACTATCGTCGAGGCTGAACGCAAAATGTTCGGCAAACACCTCCTGCCGATTGCCATCATACTGATAATTATAGGCATATTCGGGCTACTGAGTCCGGTCATTCTGTCTGCCGCAACCGATGGGGTGCTGGCCGCCATATTGATCATTGCCGGGTTCACCTGGTTCACCCACAGTTATCAGATGCACCAGCATCAGTTGGCGGACTGGCTTAAGCCGGTGCTTCTGTTCGCCACCGGCGGCGTCATGATTGCGCTGCCCAACGCCGGCATCGCTGCCATCGGTCTGATGTTCATCCTTTATTTCGTCATGGATGCCTACCGCAACTTCACTCAATCCAACGCCCACGCCAGCCACGGACGGGGGTGGTTTATTTTCAGCGGGGTGATCGATATTGCCATAGCCATTCTGTTTTTTGTCACCTGGCCGCAGGGCTCGCTCATTCTGGTCGGCATCTTTGTGGGCGTAAATCTGATTTTTGATGGCATCATTTTGCTGATGCTCCGTAATGTTGTATCTGGAGATAACAAATAACAATGGATGGCGCTCATACGCCGATGCAGGTGCATAGCAGCTCCGGCAAAAGCGACAACCCGCACATTCTCGCCATGACCATCACGGTAATACCCGTCAATGTGGTGTTGCTGCGATGCGTGGTACACTGGGCGCGCTTATGATGAGGAAAAAACAAAAGGGATCTTATGTTTGCCATAAAAGTTTTATTTAGTGATGAGCATGCCGTCAGAGAGGGATTTTCCAGTATCAGGAAGGCGCTGATGGAAAACCATCCGGATCGTGCGGATTACGATGACGTATTACGCAAAATACTACAGCAGCAAGTTCACCTGAAGCATGCCGTTTTCGCAGAAAATGACGTCGTTTCCTGCGAATTTTATGGTTTTGATGAGAAGGAGTCGGCGATGGCGGAGGCCGCATTGCTGGATGTCGGTGCGCTGGAAGTTGTCGTCGAGTAACTTCCGATTTGGACGGTTATTGAGGGCTGCGGGATACCGGAAGCCGATTGTCGACGGCCCCGACAATAACCGTGGAATTTGTTATCCTTGCGTTTCGTACCCCTACCACAGGTAACTACACCATGACCATACTGAGTATTATCATCTTCCTCATCATTGGCGGCATTGCAGGCTGGCTGGCAGGACTGCTGATCAAGGGACGCGGCTTTGGAATTGTCGGAGATATCATCGTTGGTATCATCGGCGCGTTCATCGGCGGCTTCGTGCTCGTCTTCTTCGGCCTGGCAGGTCTTTTCGGGGCGAGTATTATCAGCGCCATCATTGTGGCTTTCATCGGCGCGGTCATCCTCCTGAGTATCATCAAGCTCGTCAAAAAGATGTAAACCCGAGCACAGGAGTACTGTGGCTGTTCTGGCGGGTCCGATCATTCTGAGTGCCGCCAGCCCGGTAATCGGCCTGATCAACCCCGATCAGCTCTTCGGCCTCGTCCTCTTGCCGGCGTCTCGCTCGCCGTTGCCGTTATCCTGCTTAAAGGCCGCTGCTACAACAAACGGACTATTCTGCCGCATAAGCGCAGCATGTATGGAGCGGACAGGCATCACAGCGCGGTCGGGGTCGGCAGTAATCCTTACCCAAAGAAACCAGCAACGCATGCAGCGCATTACGTACTGCCACGTCGCCCGGCTCCAACTCGGCCTCGATACAGGCCTGCACCTCGGTATAGGAAAGATGATCATCCAGCAGACCCAGGCGCCCCCCAATCCGGCGAGTGTAAGCGTCCACCACCATAACCGGGAGGCCCAGGGCATAGAGCAGAATGGAATCTGCCGTTTCCTCACCGACACCGTGAACTGCCAGCAAGTACCGCCGCAATTCCGGCCCAGCCGCCTGCCGGGCGAGTTGTTCCGGCACCGCGCCCACACCCTGCGCCTCCAGAAACCGGCACAAGGCCAGCAGGCGTTTGGTTTTTATCCGATAAAATCCGGATGGCCGGAGCAGTTCAGCCAGGTCACTTTCGGACAGTGTCAGGATGGCCACCACGCTCAGGGCATTGGCCGCCTGCAGGTTGGCAATCGCCTTTTCGACATTGCGCCAGGCGGTATTCTGGGTCAGAATCGCGCCCACCATGACCTCAAAGGGCGACTGTGCGGGCCACCACTCCTGGGGGCCGAAGGTCTCCTCCAACGTCCTGAATACTGCCAACCAGCCCTTTTCCCCCGGCATCGACAGCCTCTAATCCCGGACCACCCGACGTCCCCCCTGTCCCGTTCGGCCACGCAATGCCCCCTGTCGGGCTTCCCGCCGACTGTTATTTTTTCGCGATTCTGACGCTCCTGTCCCGCGTTCCGCCTTGTCGGGAGGCGGTGTCGCGGGGTTGACCCACTGCACACTGGTGAACAGGGCTTCGCGCTCTTCGTCGGGCAACTCGTCAAAGTAACCTGTCTTGAGCAGACGCGGCATTTCCACCACCCCGTAGCGTACTCGGATCAGGCGACTCACCGTCAGGCCCACAGCCTCAAAGAGTCGCCTCACTTCACGATTGCGCCCTTCGGCCAGAGTGACGTGATACCAGCGATTGAGGCCCTCACCACCGGCTTCTTGCAGGGTCACAAAGCGCGCTTCGCCATCCTCCAACGCCACGCCCCGTAACAGGCTGGTCTGCTGCTCCGGGCTCACCGCCCCCATCACCCGGACGGCGTATTCCCGCTCGATGCCTGCACGCGGATGCATCAGCGCATTGGCCAAGTCGCCGTCATTGGTGAGCAGCAGCAACCCCTCAGTGTTGTAGTCGAGGCGACCGACCGCAATCCAGCGGCTACCGCGCAACCGTGGCAGGCGATCAAAAACCGTGGGGCGCCCCTCTGGGTCATTGCGGGTAGTGAGCTCCCCCGCCGGCTTGTGGTAGCGCAGCACGCGCAGGCGCGGACGCACCCAGGAGGGAATCCGCAACGCCTCCCCGTCAACGGCAATTTTGTCCTGTGCCGCCACCCGATCACCCAGTTTGGCGGACTGGCCATTCACCACTACACGCCCCGCCGCGATCCACTCCTCCATCAGTCGGCGCGACCCCAGGCCAAACCGAGCGAGTACCTTCTGCAATTTTTCGTCCATGTTTCTCCAAAACCTACACAGGCTGCGGCAGATGCTTGCCGGATCATATCCCGTCCGCGCTCCCGCACCTACAAAAAAGCATACCCCGTACAAGGCGGGGTAGTTTTCAAGGAACCACGAGGTGGTCAGGAAGCCTTACGATGGGTCTCGTCTTCCTTAAGACGGGTGATACCCATCATCTTAAACAACACTTTCTCATAGAAAGGCTCGGAGACACCCATCTTCATCTTGCGGATGAAGTACTTCTCAAAGGCCACCTTGGCCAGATGTACCCAGCGCCCAGAGGCAAAGATGTCGACCTTACGGGGTCGCAACTGGGGCAGGGCAATAAACGCGGCGCCGCGATCACCCATATCGGCAAAACACACCGCATTCCAGGTGCCCATGGTCTGCTCACCCTTACGGCCTTCCAGATCCGCCTTGATATTATGTACCGCCGCCGATACCATGGACTCGATCATATAACCGGTCTTGGGCGCGCCGGTCGGCACCGGGGTCACCTCCACCGGCGGAATGGCGATAGCGATACCCGCCGCAAAGATGTTCGCATACTTCTTGCTGCGCTGATGTTCGTCCACTAGGACAAAACCGCCGGGATTGCACAACCCCTCGACACCTGCCACGGCAGGCACGCCCTTGAAGGCCGGAATCATCATGCCGAACTTGACTGGCAGAACCATTTCTTTGACGGTTTCACCCTTCTCATCCACTTGGGTCACATACATCTTGTTGTCTTCGACCTTGGTGACCTTGCAATTGGTGTAGGCCTCGATACCCTCATCCTTGAGCCCCCTGGTCAGGATACCCGTAGAATCACCCACGCCCTGAATACCCAGGTGACCGATATAAGGCTCACTCGTGATAAAGGTGAAGGATGGAATCTTGTCGCGCATGCCCCGCTTTTTGAGGTCTGAGGCAACAATCATGGCATATTCATAAGCGGGACCAAAGCAACTGGCGCCCGCCATAGCGCCCATAACGATAGGGCCTGGCTCACGTAACAACGCCTGATATTCAACAAAGGCCTTCTCTGCATGATCCACCGTACAAATGGACTGCACCGGGCCTTCATGCGGGTTAGAACCTGGCACATTCTCAAAAGCCAGCTTCGGACCGGTAGTTATCAGCAGATAATCGTAATGAACCGCGTTACCCTCGGCGAGGGTAATATTCTGCGCTACGGCATCAATCTGTTCGGCAGACTGCGGAATGAAGTGTATTCCTTTGCGTTCCACATACGGTTTGATTGGAAAGGCGATGTCGTCGCGCTCCTTCCAGCCCACGCCCACCCACGGATTGGACGGCACAAACTGGAAATAATCATTGGCGCTGATCAGCGTCACCTTGTGGGCTGAACCCAAAGCTTCTTTCATTTCGTACGCGGCCGGCATTCCACCGGTACCTGCACCCAAAATTACGACATGTGCCATTGTTTGCTCCTCACGTGACTTACTGCGCCAGATTCAAGGTAAGCCACACCATTTGTCTCCGCTTACCGAGTCCCAATTTGCAAATTCGCTTAAGTATTGTAGCACGCCCCCAATTCGTCAAATTAGATTGTTATAAGTTTCCTAACATCTTTTTTATCATGTCCCATACCATCGCAATTTTCCTCTTCGCGTCAACCTTCTACTGCACCCATGACCGTTGGCAAATCGGCCAGCGAAGCCAAAGAAAAATGTTCCAGAAATTGGGACGTCGTCACCCATAGCGCTGGCCGGCCAGGGGTTTCACGGTGCCCGGCGACTACAATCCAGCCTCGATCCTGAAGCTGCTGCATAATCTGTGTACTCACAGTCACCCCCCGCCAGTGTTCAATTTCCGGTCGCGTTACCGGCTGTTGGTAGGCGATCACAGCCAAGGTCTCCAGTGTCGCTTTGGATAAAGGCCGTGGCGCTTCGACGTGAAGACGTGCAAGGAGGACATTGTGGCGCGGATGAATCTGCAAACGATAGCCCCCTGCAACGCAGGCCAGTTGCAGAGGTCCTTCACCAACGGCTAGCAGAGCATCCAGTTCCGCCTCCCATCCGGCGCAGTCAGGATTATCGTCAAAAATGGATGCCAGGCGCTCGCGGGAGAGCGGTTCAGCGCTGGACAGAAATAATGCCAGGAGCGCCTCACGCATCAGAAGCCAACCCTGCAGTCTTCGGCATCAATCACCGCGACCCGCCACCGCCCCTCCGCGTCCTCTACCAAAGCCAGCGCCTGTTGCCGGAGCAATTCCAATAAGGCTAACAGTGACACAGCGAGAGCCAAGCGATCTGCTGCGGGCGGCAATATCTCGACAAAGCTCCAGGGGCGTGGCTCCCGGTGGCAATGCCACAGTAACTCCGCCATCCGTTGCCGCAATCCCACATGCGGATGCGTCAGGGTATGGGCGGAAGGTGGCTTGCGCGTGGGGCGTAGAAGCAACGCCTGCCAGACGTTTACGATATCAGCGAGGGTTACCAGCGGTGGTGCCAAAGGCAGATCGGGATGTGGCGCGGGGTAAATCGTCCAGAAATCCCGTCCAGCCTGAGGCAAAGTGTGGAGCACCGCCGCTTGCCACTGCACTATAGCCAGAGCCTCCAGGCGGCGCGCAAGTTCCAGACGGGGATCAAAGTCTTCATCGTCGGTCACAGGCGGCACGGGCAGCAGCATGCGTGCCTTGATCTCCGCCAGCCAGGCCGCCATCAGCAGATATTCCGCCGCCAGTTCCAGATTGCGGCGACGCGCTTCGTGCAGGTAGTGCAGATACTGCCGGGTCACTTCGGCCACCGGAATATCCCGGATATCCATACGGTTACGGCGAATCAGCCAGAGCAACAATTCCAGCGGACCGGAAAAGCTGTCCAGCAACAGTTCCAAGGCATCCGGCGGAATGAAAAGGCCATCAGGCAGGGTTTCCAGGGGCTGCCCATGAACCTGTATGAGCGCCGCCGAAGGACTGACCTCAGAAATCGCGTTGCTCATGGGTCAAACCCATGGCCGCACGCACCCGCCCCAGCGTCTGCTCGGCGCGTTGGCGAGCTCGTTGAGCGCCCCCATGAACGATCTCCTGCAATTGCTCCGGCCGGGCCGCCCAGTACTCCGCCCGCTCACGGATCGGGGCCTGTTCAGCAAGCACGGCTTCAATCAGCGGCTGTTTACAATCCAGACAGCCAATGTTCGCCGTGGTACAGCCGCCACGGACCCAGGACTGCGTCTCCGGACCGGAATAAATTTGATGCAAGGCCCAAACCGGGCACTTTTCGGGCGTACCCGGATCCGTGCGCGCCACCCGTGCCGGGTCAGTAGGCATAGTACGAATTTTCTTCTGAACCATTTCCGGCGCTTCGCGCAGTGGGATGGTATTACCGTAAGATTTACTCATCTTCTGACCGTCGAGCCCCGGCATTTTGGAGGCCGCCGTCAGCAGCACTTGCGGCTCACGAAGAATTTCCCGGCCTTTGCCCTCTAATTGCGCGAGAAGCTGTTCGCGCATCCCGGCGCTGAGCCCCGCCTGTTGCCCGAGAAACTCCACGGCCTCGGCCACCGCCAGCGCGTCCCCATCTTGCTGAAAACGCCGCTGTAAGGCGCTAAATGTCTTTGCCGCGCGCTTACCCAGGGCCTGCAGGCCTTTTTCCACCCGCGCCGCGGCACCGGCATCACGGCCATAGAAACTATTGAAACGCCGCGCCAGCTCCCGGCTGATCTCCAGATGCGCTACCTGATCCGCCCCCACCGGCACCTTGTGGGCGTCATAAAGCAAAATGTCGGCCGTCATCAGCAGCGGATATCCCAGAAATCCAAAAGTAGTAAGATCCCGCTCCCGCAACTTTTCCTGCTGATCTTTGAAGGTCGGCACCCGTTCCAGCCAGGACAGAGGCGTCAGCATTCCGAGCAGAAGTGCCAACTCCGCGTGCTGCGGCACATGAGACTGGATAAAGAGCACGGCCTTGTCCGGGTCCACCCCCACCGCCAGCCACTCAATAAGCATATCCCAGACTGCCGCACGGATCCCCTGTGTCGTTTCATAATGGGTGGTCAGCGCATGCCAGTCGGCAATAAAAAAATAACATTCCGCCTCGTCCTGCAAACGCAGCCAGCTTTTGAGTACGCCATGATAATGTCCCAGATGCAGGCGACCCGTCGGTCGCATGCCGGAAACGATGATCTCTGTCATCACAAACCGCCCATCATCAGAAAAAAATTGCGCATCAATAGGAAAAGAGGACCGAGGACGGACCACAGCACGCCGGTAAATAGCAGTACAATCAGAATAATAAACCCGTAAGGCTCAATCCGGCTCAGGGCAGTACTGGCTGACGCCGGCAAAAGCCCTACCGCCACCCGACCACCGTCCAGAGGCGGGATAGGAATCAGGTTGAAAATGATCAGGATGACATTGATCATGATGCCCGCTTCGCCCATCAACTGCATGGGTTCACCAATATACGTGAGGGCACCGGGGAGATGACCACCCAACCACAGCACCAGCGTCCAGAAGAAGGCCATCAACAGGTTGGCGGCTGGCCCGGCAATGGCGACGAGCACCATATCGCGTTTAGGGTCTTTCAGTCCGCCAAAATTGACCGGCACCGGCTTGGCGTAACCAAAGAGAAAAGGAGAATGAAACAGGAGCAGTATGCCAGGCAGCAAAATCGTTCCAAAAGGATCAATGTGTTTAATCGGATTCAGGGTCAGCCGGCCCATGAGCATGGCGGTAGGATCACCCCGCTTCCAGGCGACCCAGCCATGGGCTACCTCATGCACGGTAATGGCGAAGAGCACAGGGATAGCCCAGATAGCCAGGGTTCGGATAAATTGCGCGGCATCAAACATGGAAAGAGTATATCAGCGTAGTACCCTGTCCGCCTAATACGGCATGGGGATTAGACGACAACGCTGAGACCCAGTGATTCCGGGTTACCAGCGCCTTCACGAAGCACACGCGGCGGCCATTGCAGAAGATCGACCACCGTCGAACAAAGCACCCCACCCACACCCGAGAGCAGCACCATGTCCACCTGCTTCCCCAGCACCTCGCAAATTTCGTCCGGATCCGTCAGCGGCGCACTGGCGCCAGGAAGTTGCAGAGTGGAACTCATCAATGGCTCCCCCAAATCCGTGATGAGTTTTTCGCACAAGGAATTTTTGGGTATCCGCACGCCAACACTGCGTTTGCGCGGATCAGCAAGACGGCGCGGCACATCTTTGGTAGCCGGCAGAATGAAGGTATAAGGTCCGGGCAAGGTTTTGCGCAGCAGTCCATAGGCGCGATCGTCCAGCTTGGCATAGTCCGCCAATTGGGAAATACTGGAAAACAACAGCGAGAAGTCATGTTGCACATCCAGTTGCCGGATGCGCCGCAACCGTTCCTGGGGCTCCCGTGCCGCAATCATGCAACCCAAGGCATAACAGGTATCTGTAGGATAGACCAGCAAGCCTCCCGCACGCAGCACGGCTACCGCCTGCGCCACCTGTCGCGGTTGTGGGTTTACGGGATGCAGATCTACACAGGACGCCATGATATTTTCACTTCAGGTACAACGGCCTCCTCACCGGACAGACACACCGAGGAATAAATAATGAATAGCACTGCGACTCAAGTCAGGATGATACGCCAGGCGGACCTGATCCCGCCAGAGGACACCGGCGCTGCGATAGCGCGTCCGGCCTGCGTCCTGCTCATGAGTGGCGGCGTCGAAAGCAGCACCCTGCTTTATGGGCTCGCCGACACCGACCAAATTCATCCGATTTTTCTCGACTATGGGCAACGTGCCGCAGTGCAGGAATGGCGTGCCGTGAAACGCATCGCCGCTACCCGGAACATCACGCCGCGCCGTTTTGATCTCTCCGCCTTCGGGAATGCGGTAGGTGCATTGCGTACTGAACGCTACCATGTGCCGCTCCCCCACCGAAATTTTGTCGCGATCGCCGCCGTGGCTTCCATCGCCAGCAATTTGAAAGTCCACGAAATCATCATCGGCCTCACGGCGGACGATGCCACGGCCGACCCATGTTCTCGCCTCCCATTCCAGCGTGCCATCCGGGATGCCCTCGCCAGTCTTTCCCTGAGGCTCGACACCCCCTATGACGGACTGACCAAGGCAGAGGTCGTTAAACGCGGCTGCCGCTTGGGGGTACCCTGGGAAACATCGTATAGTTGCCTGCTGGGCCGTGCCGAGCATTGCGGATACTGCCCGCAATGTCAGAAAAGACGTGCCGCTTTTACTGCCGCAGGGGTGTCACAACAAGATGTGCGTTATAATCGCTAAACTCAATTCAGCAAAGTTTTACGGAGGTGGCCACAACAATGCCCGCAGATAAAGTCCATCCTACCTGGTCCTTAGCCGATATTCCCTATAGCACCATCGAAAAAAAGAAAATAACCGGCAACATGGACTGGTTTTATTTATTAGCCGGAGCCTCCTTTGTGGAAACACTTTCTGATCTCTATACCCGCAACCTGGTGGACTACTACCAGGAGAATGCAGATGTTACAGAGTGGCTACGCCAGGAGTGGGAGCTGGAAGAAGTACAGCATGGGCATGCCCTGCGTCAATATGTACTGACTGTATGGCCGGATTTCGACTGGGAGCGCGCTTATCAAGGCTTTGTAAGCGCTTACCTTCCCTACTGCCGCACCGACTTACTCGGCCCCACTCACGCACTGGAAATGGCCTCGCGCTGTGTTGTCGAGACGGGTACGGCCAGTTTTTATACCATGATTCAGGCGGCCAGCCCGGAACCTGTGCTACGCCTCCTCGCCACCCGTATTCGGGCCGACGAAATCCATCACTACAAATATTTTTATCGCTTTTTCCTGCAATACCAAGCGCGTGAGAAAAATTCACGCTGGCGCATCGGCCGTGAACTCTGGAAACGTGTGGCCGAGGTAGATCAGGAAGACAGCTATCTTGCCCTCAAAAATGCTTTTGAAGTAAAAAATCCCGGGCAACAATTCTCCACGGAAGATTTCTCGGCATTTCGACGGCGCATGGGCCATTGGATAAAACAGCACTACCCCTTTGACATGGCGATAAAAATGCTGCTTAAACCGCTCGCATTGCCCACCATGCTGCAAAAGGTCACGTTTCCCTTACTGACACGCAGCGCACGGCGCGCCATCACACATTGACCGCGTCGCCGTGGGCGTGCTACCCCAGCCTCCATCTCAATCGTCATCACCCCAGTCCCGGTCATGCTCGCGGTGCCAGCGATATTCATGACGCCGATACCAGCGCGGGGGCGGGGGTGGCGCATAATAGTAAGCTGGTGGCGCAGCATAATAGGTTGGCGCTGAGTAAATGACGCCAGGGACACCGATGGACAAGTTCACGGCCGGGCCACCCCAGCCATCCCGATCAGCAAAAGCCGGGTTAGACAGCAACAGGATGCCCGCACCCAATGCTGTCGCCGATAGCAAAAAGCGCCATTTAGTAGACATCACTTTCCTCCGCATTCTTCTCACAAATGATGGGAGACGGTCATCCGTCACCCACATAGCTACAGGGACCATACCGTGACAGAGGCGTATTGCGGGTGCGAGGCGACCGAAGATGACGGATGGGCAGACTCTTTCGGGATGAGCCGCAGCCAGTTCGCCCGTTCAACATGCCCCATCACCATCCGTGCCTCGCCCACCATCCGCAGGTCGCTGGACATCACTGGCCGGGCCGAGGTGGCCGTTGTCGGATCCAGCGGCGTTACTTCATGCACAAAGCCTCCCAAAGCGATGAAAGGTGCGGCAATCAGTGCCGTGAACAAAGCATTATAGATAGGCTTCTTCATGATCAATTCCTTATACGCTCATCACACTACCAAAGTTAAGCATTTTCCATGCCATGTGCGCCAAAAATCGACGATACAACGTGCGGAACAGCCTAAAACGCCTATCCCTAAGGCCATAGCCCTTTTGCAGATTCATCACCAACCAGATACATCCCTGCAAAAAAGTCCGGTCTCAGGTGCCTGCATCACAGCAATCTGTCGCTATATGCCGACAGCGCATCCTCCACTCGTTGTTTTTTATCGTGCAAATAACCACCTAGCAGGGTGGCCAGGCGACTACAACAAGCCGCAGCGCAAAAGCACACAGCCATCACTTGTGATAAGATAGCCCTCCACGCAACCCAATGCCCATTTACGGCATCATAAATGGCTTCAGCAAAGGAGCGGCATGTGATTCACCGGACGATCACTGTACCGATCAATTTCTGGAATTCTTCAAGCAACAGGCATGTATTTTCACTCTTCTCCGGGTTCGGCGCATGCCTTGTCATACTGATCTTTCCGCTGTGGGCACAAGCCGCCAGCATACCAGTGCCACAGACCAACGCAGTGTTACAATCGATACACCGAGACTTATCAAAAGGCGTCGATTTACAGCAGCTTCTGCACTGGCAGAAAACCGTACGTGTGATCGGTGATGACGCGCACCAGTGCATCACCGAAAAGAGCAGCAACCTCAGCCAAATAGATAAAAGTCTGGGCATACTGGGATCCGCTGCTGCCGGTGAACCAAAGAATCTCAGTGCATTACGCCTGAAACTGCAGGGTGAACAAAAAAAACTCGGCGGAGAACTCGCCACCTGCAAAGTCCTCGTCATCACCAGCGCGAATCTGACCCAGGAAATCAGCAAAAAACGTGCTGCACTACATGCCGAGATGCTCTTACGCCATGATCACAATCTCTGGCAACAGGCGCTTACCCTCCAATCTGTCCCGACAGCCATCTGGATTGGTGAAAAGAATTTCTGGCTCACACAGAATGGCCAAGTTATTTTTGCACAAAAAAACCTGCAGATATCCTTTGGCGTTGGTATAGTTATATTTCTATTGTTACTGTTTATACGCGCACCACTGGCGAAAAAATTACACCACCACCTTTTGTTCACTGCAAGGGCCAAGTTTTATCACTATGTGTCTTTACTGGCAGGAATGGCCGCCATCGCCGCGGGCACCGCGCTTACCGATACTTTGTCCCCCTTGATTATGCTCCTGTTGGTCACGTGGGGTGGCTACGCCTTTATCTCCATGCTCCTCGCATTGGCATTAAGGCCTTCCGGGGTGGTCAATCAACATCTTGCCTGGCAACCACAAACACTGCGCTCCACCTTGCGCAGGTTACGACTCATTGCCGCTCTAGCCGTATTCGGCCTTGCCTGGATCAGCTTGACTCCCAGCGATCCACTCTTTCTGACGAACCAAGCCTTCTTTGGGTCCATATATCATCTGGCACTACTCGGTGCGGTTTTTTGGCTGGTCTGGAGGATACGTGCACACAGGCCATTCCGTACTTATCCATTGCTCAGAGCGTCCATCCTGCTGGCGTTGGTAGCCACTGCCACATTCACCATCCTGGGCTATCGCAATCTATCGGACTATCTGTTCTTTGGTCTGCTGATGTCTCTGCTCGCCTTTGGCATTGGCCTCTTTTTTTCCTGGGGATTGACCGATTTCTGGTCCCAACCGCCGCAACCCTCCAGTCACTGGCAGCGTTTCCTGCGCCACCGCCTGGATCTTAAGGATGACCAGCCATTGCCGTGGATCGCCTGGCTAAGCGCCATCAGTCACACCTTAGTGTGGTTGGGGATAGCCGCGTTCATCTTATCTGCCTGGGGTCTGACGCGTACCGGTTTTACGTTGATCTGGAAATACTTCATCACCGGCTTCGCCATCGGGGGTTTTCATATCCAGCCCTTTCGGTGGGTGATCGCCATCCTTCTGCTCGTACTGCTGTTCAATATCAATAGCGTGGTTCAGAAATATCTGTCTGACCATTCCCGTATTATTGGCCACATGGAAAGTGGAGCCCGTAATTCGGTATTATCCATCATCAGATATACTGGGTTCATTATCGCCGCAATCATCGCACTTTCCACTGCTGGTGTGGCGCTGCACAATCTCGCCATTATCGCCGGTGCATTATCTGTGGGTATTGGCTTTGGTCTACAAAATATCGTAAACAACTTTGTCTCTGGCTTGATTTTACTTCTGGAGCGTCCCATACGGGTGGGTGACTGGATTCAGGTAGGTACCACCCAGGGCTACGTACAAAGAATGAGCATCCGTTACACCCTGATCCTCACTTTTGATCGCACCGAGGTTTTCGTTCCGAATTCCGAACTGATCTCTGGTCAAGTGACTAACTGGATGTACACGAACAGTGTGTTGCGCCTCATGATTCCCTTCAACATTGCGCACGATGCAGATATCTCGCTGGTGAAGGAGTTACTGGTAGCGGAAGGTCAAAATCATCCTGATGTATTACAGAATGATCCACGCGGCATTCCGCCCACCGCACTCTTGCTGGACGTCAACGAAAATGCACTGCAATTCTACCTGCGCGTTTATCTGGATGACTGCAACAAAAGCTTTAATGTGCAGACAGACCTGCGGGCTTCCGTGGTGGAAAGTCTGCTCCGCCACAACATAGTGCTGGCGCATCAGCAACAGGACGTCCACATTATGTCCAACCAGATTCTGCCTATGGAAGGAAGCTTGGCTCAGCCGGCAGAAGGTCGTTGACAACGAGATTGTCGCGATGAATCAGCACCCCTTCCGTCACTTCAGGATCGTCAGCGAGTTCGCTGCTGTTTTTTCCGAGGCTGCGGGCGACCACTAGGGCATCCCAGTTGATCAGACCACGGGCAATTTCACGACCGGAAGGATCTTTACAGAGCACCAGATCTCCACGGTGAAATTTGCCCTCGATCGCGGTGACGCCGACAGATAGCAGGCTACCTCCATCACGCAGCAGGGCGTGAGCCGCGCCAGCATCCAGATGCAACGTGCCATGCGCACGCAAATGCCCGGCCAGCCAGCGCTTACGCGCTGCCAGGGTAGGGAGCCGCGCGTGTATAAACGTACCAACCGGTTCACCACTTTGCAGCCGCAACAACACATTTTTGCAGCGACCATTAGCAATAATGGTAGAGGTACCGGAACGTGCGGCGCGAGCCGCCGCCCGCACTTTCGCCAACATGCCGCCGGTCCCAACCCCTGACCCTCCACTTCCGGCAATGCGCTCCAACATGGCTGCCCCGGCGTTCACCTCTGTCAGCAGCCGGGCATCGGGATGGCCGCGCGGGTCGGCGTCAAAAAGGCCATCCTGATCCGTCAGAATCACCAGGAGGTCCGCATCAAGCAAATTGCTGACGACCGCCGCTAGGGTATCGTTATCTCCCAGATTAATCGCGTTATAAGAGACGGTGTCGTTTTCGTTGATGATGGGCAGCACATTCATGTCCAGCAGCGTCCGCAACGCGGAACGTGCGTTCAAGTACCGACGGCGGCTCCGTAAATCATCATGGGTCAGCAAGACCTGTCCACAATGCAGTGGAACTTCGCTCGGTCTATCCCCTTCCCGCAACATCTCTTCATAGGTATGGATCAAAGCCGATTGCCCAACACTGGCAGCCGCCTGGCGCGCTTTTAGCGTCGCCGGGGGTTCCGTCCAACCCAAACGCTGGGCACCCGCGCTGATGGAGCCGGAGGAGACCAGCACCACCTCGACTCCGGATCGACGGAGCGCCAAAATCTGACGGACCCAGCCGCGGATGGCGTCGACATTAAGGCCTTTGCCATCATCCGTCAGCAAACTGCTACCGATTTTAACCACCCAGCGTTGAGCCTTGAGCTGTACCAGATCCCGGGACAGTTCCGGTAATTCATTCATGAGCTTGCTATCCCCCGATATCAGCGAGAGCACTCTTTATTCTGGTATTTTCAGAGCACTTCCGATAAAGAGCAGAGCCTCGACAAATTTGAGGCAAAATACGCAGTGCCTTGATATTATATCACAAGTTACGTGCATCAACCAAGCATAGAAACACCAAATATGGATCAACGATGATATCGAGACGTGTAAGGTGCCATACAACCAGAGGAGAGGAGAGCGGTGACTATTCCCACTCAATCGTAGCAGGCGGCTTTGATGAAATATCGTAGACTACGCGATTCACACCAGCAACTTCATTGATGATCCGGGTGGAAATGCGACCCAGCACTTCATAGGGTAGATGCGCCCAGTCGGCAGTCATCCCATCCGCCGACTCCACGGCGCGCAAAGCAATGGTTTCATCATAGGTCCGCGCATCCCCCATCACGCCCACACTACGCACTGGCAGCAATACCGCAAAGGCCTGCCAGAGGCGGTCATACAATCCGGCCTCGCGGATTTCTTCCATGACAATCCGGTCAGCACGGCGCAAGACTTCCAGGCGCAAATCGTCAATCGCACCCAAACAGCGAATCGCGAGGCCCGGTCCGGGGAACGGCTGACGACGGATAACTTCTTCGGGCATGCCCAGTTCACGGCCCAGCTCCCGCACTTCATCCTTGAACAGCTCACGCAAAGGCTCGATCAGTTGCAAGTGCATGCGCTCCGGCAAGCCACCCACGTTATGGTGAGACTTAATGGTTGCGCTCGGACCCCTAAAGGAAATGGACTCGATCACGTCGGGATACAGGGTACCCTGCGCCAGAAAGTCGGCACCTTCCAACTGCTTCGACTCTTCCTCAAAAATCTCGATGAACAAATTACCGATGGCTTTGCGCTTCTTTTCTGGATCGGTAACATCCGCAAGCACTTCCAGAAAACGTTGACGAGCATCGACTACCTGCAAGGGAATCTGGAAATAATTGCGGAATATGGTAGCTACCTTCTCCGCTTCGCCAAAGCGCAGCAAGCCGTTATCCACAAAAATACAGGTGATCTGAGCGCCGATGGCGCGATGAATGAGCACCGCAGCCACAGCCGAATCCACCCCGCCAGAGAGCGCGGCAATGACCCTGCCCTTACCTACCTGGGCGCGGATCGTCGCCACTGCCGTATCCACGTAGGAGTGCATGGTCCAGTCACCGGTGCATCCGCAAACGCCACGCACAAAGGCGGTGAGCATCTCCGCACCGCGGGGCGTATGGGCCACCTCCAGATGGAACTGCACGCCGTAGAAGTTACGGACTGGATCACCAATAGCCGCCAGCGGCGAATTGGCACTGCTGGCCAGCACCCGGAAACCATCGGGCATGGATTCAATCCGATCACCATGACTCATCCAGACTTCTTCGGCGTCACCGGCAGCACCAAAGGGTAGCAAGGGGCCAACCGCCTCTTTGATCTGAATATGCGCCCGGCCATATTCCCGATACTCCGCCTTACCCACCCGTCCGCCCAGCAACTGCGCCATCAATTGCAGACCGTAACAAATACCCAGGATCGGCAGACCCAGGGCAAATAAGCCCAGATCAACCGTCGGTGCCTCAGCATCATGCACCGAGGACGGCCCGCCGGACAGAATAATCCCCTGGGGCTCCCAGGTCTGGATGTCCGCCAGTGGCATGTTATAAGGATGAATTTCACAATAGACGTGGGCCTCACGCACCCGCCGCGCGATAAGCTGGGTGAACTGTGAACCGAAGTCGAGAATCAGAATACGTTCTTGCATGGTTCAATCCACCCGGTAATTAGGTGCTTCTTTGGTGATATTCACATCGTGAACGTGGCTCTCGCGCACACCCGCCTGGGTAATCTTGATAAAGCGGGCACGGCTGCGCAGGGCCGACAAATCTTCCGCGCCCAGGTAGCCCATGCTGGAGCGCAAGCCACCGAGGAGCTGATGGATGACTTGTCCGGCCGGCCCCTTGTAGGGAACCCGGCCCTCCACCCCTTCCGGCACCAGCTTCGGCGCTTCCGGGCTGGCATCCTGAAAATAGCGGTCGGCAGAGCCCTGTTGCATCGCGCCCAAAGACCCCATGCCACGATAAGCCTTGTAGGAGCGGCCCTGGTAGAGTTCGATTTCCCCCGGCGCCTCATCGGTGCCCGCCAGCAAACCACCCACCATAACCGTATGCGCTCCCGCTGCCAAAGCCTTGGCGAAGTCCCCGGAAAAGCGGATACCACCGTCGGCAATGAGCGATACGCCGGTACCCGCCAGCGCGTCTGCCACATTGCTGATAGCCGTGACCTGCGGTACACCAACGCCGGCAACAATACGGGTGGTGCAGATGGAGCCAGGCCCGATACCTACCTTGACGGCGTCAGCGCCCGCTTCCACCAAGGCCAATGCCGCTTCTCCGGTAGCAATATTGCCGCCAATCACATCCACTTCAGGAAAGTGATCTTTCACCCAGCGCACCCGGTCGAGCACCCCCTGACTGTGACCATGGGCGGTATCGACGATAATAACATCCACTCCCGCCTCAGCCAGTGCCTGTACCCGCGCGTCAGTACCTTCACCAACACCCACCGCTGCACCCACCAGTAGACGGCCTTGTCCATCACGGCAGGCCAACGGGTGTTCTGTCGCCTTACGGATGTCTTTGACCGTGATCAATCCTCGCAACTCAAAGTGTTCATTAACCACCAGCATTTTTTCGATGCGATACTGATGCAGCAAGGCCTTCGTGGTGTCCAGACTGGTGCCTTCCGGTACCGTGACCAAACGCTCACGCGGGGTCATGACGCTGCTTACCGGAGCATCCATGCGCGTCTCAAAGCGCAGATCGCGGTGGGTCACAATACCCTCCAGGCGCTCGCCATCCACCACCGGCACGCCGGAAATTCCATGCACGGCCATTACCTGCAATACTTCGCGAACACTCACATCGGCGCGGGTGGTAATGGGATCTTTAATGACCCCTGACTCGAATTTTTTGACCCGCCGCACGAGTGCTGCCTGCTGGTCCGGCGACATGTTTTTGTGAATGATGCCGATGCCTCCTTCTTGCGCCATCCCGATGGCCATGGCGGCCTCGGTCACCGTATCCATCGCCGCCGAGAGCAGTGGGATGTTCAGGCGGATGTGGCGACTGAGCTGGGTCGCAATTTGCACATTACGGGGGAGCACCTCCGAATGGGCGGGGACGAGAAGAACATCGTCAAAAGTGAGGGCTTCGCCAATCAATTGCATCGTGGTTCACCTAACAAGAAAGGGGCCGGGTAGTGATGTCCCAGCCCCATGGTTAAAGGCATCCCACACTATACCCAAACGAGCAGCTTTTTTCCAGCCTCGATTGACGTGGCGGACGCACTCTTGTAGCTTTCTTCGTCAGCTCAGTCAGCGACACCACTGCTCAAGAATTTCAAAAATCATGACCATTTCGATCATTATTCCCTGCCACAATGAATCTGGAAACATCGCGACACTCTATGATCGTGTCTGCGCCGTTATGGACCAATCTGGCGAATCCTGGGAAATGATTTGTGTCAACGATGGTAGTAGCGATGACACTCTGATTCAGTTAATCGCTCTGCACCACCAGGACGAGAGAGTGCTTATCATTGATTTGTCAAGAAATTTTGGAAAGGAAGCAGCTCTTACCGCGGGGCTCGATGCCACCTTGAGTGATGCCGCCATCCCGCTGGATGCTGACCTGCAAGATCCCCCCGAGCTAATTCCCGAACTGCTCGCCCAATGGCGGGAGGGTTTTGATGTGGTTAACGCTGTGCGCCTCTCCCGCGAAGGAGAGTCGTGGCTGAAACGCGCTTCCGCGCATGTCTTTTATCGAATAATCAACCGCATGAGCGATGTCGAGATACCACCCGATACAGGTGATTTCCGACTGCTCTCCCGTCCGGTTCTGGATGCCCTGCAGACACTCCCTGAACGCCGACGCTTCATGAAGGGTTTGTTCGCCTGGGTAGGCTTTCGCAGCACGAATGTTTACTACCATCGCGCGCCCCGTCATGCGGGAAGGACTACTTGGAATTATTGGCGGCTATGGAATTTCGCCGTAGAAGGTATTACTTCTTTTAGCCAGGTACCCCTGCAGCTCGCTGCTTATCTGGGCTTTATGGTTTCATTGCTGGCCTTTCTCTATGCCATCTGGCTGGTAATCAGCACCCTTGTATATGGAAACCCTGTAAAAGGCTATCCATCCATAATGGTTACCCTGTTGTTCCTGAGTGGCGTGCAACTCATGGCCCTGGGGGTGATCGGTGAATACCTCGGTCGAATCTATGAGGAAAGCAAGCAAAGGCCAGTGTACCTGGTCAGACAGGCTTGGGGAATGGTCAATACACCCAACACGATCAATCGAAATGACAATCCATAAACAGGCTTTGCGTGGCACTATATATTACATTCATACCCCAACATTCACTGTAACTGAATTGCAGCACCACAAATCGTTTCGCTTTCCATGACCGAATTTTATGGTCCACACGATATTTCTTATTGTTGAATATTGAGCATGTTAAGCCTTTGTCAATAACCGTATATCTCTAGTATACCGAGATAATCCTACGGGTTAGCCACCCCTGTGCCTCCCTTCCGGTCACCACTGCTTTTCCGCAACTTTTCAGGTACACTGTGGCCCAGATTACGTCCCACCAACCCAGAGAGCACCCTTGGTATCCATAAAAGACTTCATTACCAAGCAGTTGAACCTGCCCGACTCCGCCGCCGAAAGGGCGGTGATGCCCTCGCCGCTATCACCCGGCGTCCCCGGTGCACGAGTGACGCCACGTAACGAGCATAACGTTTCACGACGTCAGATCAGTGACGGGGCCTTGCAGGTCCTCAATGGTCTGCATCGCGCCGGTTTTCAGGCTTATCTGGTCGGCGGCAGCGTCCGCGATCTGCTGCTGGGACGGGAGCCTAAGGATTTCGATGTCGCGACGGACGCGCACCCGGAACAGGTCCGCAAACTGTTTCGGCGCAACGCCCGCCTCATTGGTCGACGCTTCATCCTGGTGCATGTCCAGTTTGGCCACGAGATCATCGAGGTGGCCACCTTCCGCGGCAGCGCGAACGGCAAGAAAAGCGAAACCAGCGAAACAGGGCGCATCTTGGCAGACAATGTCTACGGCTCACTTGAGGAAGATGCCCGGCGCCGGGATTTCACCGCCAACGCACTCTATTACAACATCGCCGACCGCAGCATTCTGGATTTCTCTACGGGCATGGAAGATTTGCAAGCCGGTCGTCTGCGCGTCATTGGCGACCCGGAACAACGTTACAGTGAAGACCCGGTGCGGATGCTGCGGGCTGTTCGTTTTGCTGCCAAGCTGGGATTTATCATGGATGCAGCCGCACAGGCGCCCATAGCGGCCTGCCGCGAGCGCCTGCAGGAGGTACCCTCAGCACGGTTGTTTGAAGAAATACTGAAACTTTTTCTGAACGGTAATGCGCAAACGAGTTTCGAACACCTGCGCCAGCAGGGACTATTTGCCGCCTTGTTTCCGCAGGTGGATGCGCTCCTCGACCATGCGGAATACGGCACGACGCATACACTGTTGCAAGGCGCGCTGGCGGGCACCGATACGCGGGTACGTGACGGCAAATCGGTAACACCTGCATTTCTCTTTGCCGCACTGCTCTGGCCTGCCCTGCAACAGCAAAGCCAGTTGCTCGAACAACAGGGCAAACCCGCCACAGTCGCCTTGCAGCAGGCCGCCAGCGACGTGCTGCAGGAATGCATCGGGCGGGTTTCTGTTCCTCGTCGTTTCGCTCTGCCTATGCGCGAAATCTGGGATTTGCAGGCGCGTTTTATGCGGCGTGGCGGGCGTCGCCCTCACGCGCTGCTTGCCCATCCACGCTTTCGCGCAGCCTTTGATTTCCTGAGTCTGCGCAGTCAGGGCGGCGAAATACCCGCCACTTTGGTGGAATGGTGGGAACAATTCCAGACCGCCGATCATGATGGTCGGCGTATCCTCATCGAACAGGCCCGCCTCGATGAAACCGGACAGGAACCAGAGTTGGGACCACTCCCAGCGACATCACGTCGCCGTCCCCGGCGGCGGCGACGGCGCGGTAACCGTCCTGATCAGGACGATATGGCCCAACCGGGCGCGGACGGCAGCCATGACAACGGACAAACCGACAACAACTAATCCGGATCCCCTCATTCCCACGGGACACGACTCACCGGACACGTACAGTGCCATTCCAAGTGCAGGCCAGTTACCCGCCACACAGATTCACCAGATGCTGCAACAGCAATGGGGAGAGGCACTACTACAGCGCCTGCACGTCATCGGCAGGACTGCTGCGGCACTTGGCACGCCGGCCTACCTTGTCGGCGGCTGCGTCCGCGACTTTCTGCAAAACCGCCCCGCACCAGACATTGACCTGGCCATTGAGGGTGATGTTCGTGCCGTCGCCGAAGCTTGTTCCACAGAACCGTCCGGCGTGCAATGTACCTATCATCCGCATTTCGGCACCGCTATTCTCCAGTATCCCGATGGCTTCCAACTGGATCTGGCGCGCTGCCGGATAGAACATTATCCAGCGCCAGCCGCACTACCGGAAGTGCAACCTGGTGATATTCAGACAGACTTGATCCGCCGCGACTTCACCATCAACGCCATGGCCATCTCTCTGGATCCGGAAAAGTTTGGCGACTTTCTGGATCCCTATGGAGGCCGTATGGATCTCCAGCGACGCCTGCTGCGCGTGCTCCATCCCCGTTCTTTTCTGGACGACCCCACTCGTATCCTGCGCGGACTCCGTTTCGCCGTGCGCTTCCAACTCCAATTGGAAACTGGCACACGCGGTCTGCTGGAGGAGGCATTAACCCAGGATATTTTCGCCCGACTCAGCGGCGCGCGTTTATGGCGTGAGCTGAAGTATCTGCTCGAACTCAGCAACCTCCCTGCAGCCTTAGAAGAGCTGGATGCCTGGCAGTTATGGCCACTGTTGCGCCCGACCCCGCCGGAACTGGAGGCCCTTCTCGCTCAGATACAACGTGGTCAACAGGAAATCAACTGGTTTCACTACCATTTCCCCGATGAGAACCTCTGCGATACCACCGTTTTGCTGACTATACTCTGGCGGGATAGCCCTTGGGCGGCTGCGGAGAAACGCTTACACTATTGGCCGATGGCCGATGGGCGCTATATTCTGAACGATCTGCACCGGTTGTCAGAAATACCGGCAGCCTTGGCGAAGGCAAGTCATCCC
This sequence comes from Acidithiobacillus sp., assembly GCF_027322205.1. Classification (GTDB taxonomy): domain Bacteria; phylum Pseudomonadota; class Gammaproteobacteria; order Acidithiobacillales; family Acidithiobacillaceae; genus Acidithiobacillus. The sequence continues at coordinate 10,703 of NZ_DAHVHY010000002.1, read as the reverse complement.
AGTGCAGTGGCGCGATTATGGGAATCGCTGTCGCTGCCAGGCATTCTGGCACTGCTCGCCGAGTACCCGGAAACCGGTGCCATCATTGAAAGTGGCCATTACTACCTGCAGAAACAGCGCGGTCTGACATCACCACTCAATGGTAAGGATCTGCAGGCCATGGGTTTGGCGCCCGGCCCACAGTTTGGTAAGGTACTGCGCCGCCTGCATGATGCCCGCCTGGATGGCGAGATTGAAGACAAGGAAACCGCCCGACAATGGCTTATCAGACAAGGCATCCTGCCATCCATCCAACCGTAATTGCCTGGATCAGTATTGGCAGTAACCTGGACCTGCCCGTGGCACAGGTGCGACATGCGCTGGGGGCCTTGGCCGCTGTACCGGAAAGCACCCTCCTGTGGCAGTCCCGTCTCTACCAGACAGCACCCGTGGGCGGCGTCACCCAGCCTGCCTTCATCAATGCAGTCGCCCGTCTGCAAACTGCATTGCAACCCCGCACCCTCCTCAGTCATCTGCAAGCATTGGAGGCAGCCGCAGGACGCCACCGCGCCGACGAAATTTACTGGGGTCCCCGGGTGCTGGATCTCGACCTGCTGAGTTACGGGACTACCCATTCTACGGACCCGGAACTCACCCTGCCCCATCCCCGCTTGCACGAGCGGGCCTTCGTGCTCATTCCTCTTGCCGAATTTGATCCGGAACTAATCATTCCCGGTTGTGGGCGTATCGCCGATCACCTGCCCGCCGTAACCGGGCAGCTCATCACCCGTATTTCTGACGACACGCAGGAAATGTCTGCGTGCAACGCCTGTTCTGCCCAGGCATGACCAATCCCCGCATCATCAGTATCGAAGGCCCGATGGGTGCTGGCAAAACCAGCCTGGCGCGGCAACTGGGCCATGCCCTGGGCGGACAAATCATTCTCGAAGCACCGGCCCAAAACCCCTTTCTCTGCCGTTTCTACCAGGGACCAGGTGCGGCGCTGGCGACGGAGTTACAGTTTTTGATGCAACGTCGGGCACAGTGGCAGCATCCCGGCGATAAGCATTGGATCATCAGCGACCATAGTGCGCGCAAAGACGAAATTTTCACTCCCCTCACCCTGGATACAGAAGAGCTTCGTCTTTTTCAGGCCTTGCGCATGGCTCTGGACTACCACCCCGCACCGGCAGACCTGATGATATTCCTGGATGCGCCACTGCCGATCCTGCTGGAGCGCATCCGGGTCCGTGGAGATGCCTACGAACAGGCATTGACAGCGGATTATCTGGAGCGGGTGCAGGCGGCTTACCGTGCGTGGCGGGCAAACTATTCCTGGCCCTGCCTGGATATCGACTCGGCGCAGGTGGATTTTGTCCACGATCCGCGGCACACTGAGCAGTTGATCGACACAGTCAGGTATCGGTTGAAAAAGGCTGAGGAGCGAGATGCATAAGAAAATTGCCCGCTGGGTGCAGGACAAGCAAAACGGCATCAAACGTGCCGTGGTTACGGCCTATGACTACCCTTTCGCCCGTTTCGCGACGGAAGCGGGGGTGCATGGTGTATTAGTAGGTGATTCTCTCGGCATGGTGGTCACCGGTGCCGACGACACCCTCGGTGTTACGTTGGAGCAAATGGCCTACCATACACAAATGGTGGCGCGCGCCGCGGCAGGTTGCCTGGTTTTTGCCGACTTGCCCTTCGGAACCTATGAAAAGGGGCCGAAACAGGCTTGGAATGCGGCAGTTACCCTGCTACGCGCTGGGGCCGACGTTATCAAGCTGGAGGGGGGTGCGGAAATGGCGCCCACGGTGGCCTTCTGCGCCGAGCGGGGCATCAATGTCTGTGCCCATATCGGCCTGACTCCCCAACGGGTGCGGCAGTGGGGCAGTTTCCAGCGGCAGGGCACCAATGTGGAGAGTGCATGCCGTTTGCAGATGGATGCCGGGGCACTGGCGGAAGCGGGCGCCCGCTTCGTCGTTTTGGAGGCGGTTCCCGATGCGCTGGCGGCACGTATTACCCGCGATATCGCCGTACCCACTATCGGCATTGGTGCCGGGCCGGATACCGATGCCCAGGTGCTGGTAATGCACGACCTGCTGGGGCTGGGTGCGGACAGCCCCCCTTTTGCCCGGCGTTATATCGAGGGCGGCAGGATCATGCGGGATGCCTTGGCCGAGTATGTGCAGGACGTGGGCAGCGGCCACTTCCCGCCGCGTCGCAAGCGCTAAAATGGCGATCTTGAAAGATATCGCCAGCTTGCGCCAGTGGCGCCAAAGCCTGCATGGCACCCTAGCCCTGGTGCCCACCATGGGCAACCTGCACGATGGGCATCTCGCGCTGGTGAAACTCGCTGCCACCCGGGCCGAGCAGGTGCTGGTCAGTATCTACGTCAATCCGTTGCAGTTCGGACCCCGGGAAGACTTTGCGAAATATCCGCGCACTCTGGACCGGGACTTGCAGCGTCTGCACGAGGCGGGTTGCCAGACCATATTTACCCCGGATGACGGATTGATGTATCCGCGGGGACGCCAGGATATCAGCGTCGTGATGCCGCAACCCAGCCTGGGCGAGGTGCTTTGCGGGGCCAGTCGTCCTGGTCATTTCACCGGAGTCTGCACCGTACTCAACAAGCTGCTGCATATGGTTTCACCAGAGATACTCATTCTTGGCGAGAAAGATTATCAGCAACTGCGCATCGTTCAGCAGATGGTGGCCGACTTGAACCTCAACGTGCAGGTCTTGCCGGGACCCTTGCAGAGAGAGGCAGACGGGCTCGCCTACAGTTCGCGCAACACCCTTCTGAGTCTGGCAGAACGACAGGTCGCCCCCCTGCTTGCAGCAACGCTCTTCGACCTTGCCCGGCGCAGCACCAGCGGCGCAGATGTGCCTGGTCTTGCGGCGGCAGGCTGGAAAAAGCTGGAGCAGGCCGGTTTTTTGCCGGACTACCTGGAGTTGCGCGATGGTCAGTCTTTGCGGACAGTTACCGCTCCGCAGCCTGATGCACGCTGGTTCGCGGCTGCACGGCTGGGGCAGACCCGGCTCATCGATAATGTTACCATTCCCCAATGAGTGCCCGCCTGCGCGAAATTCCTTACAACTACACCTCATTTTCAGACGCCGAGATCGTGCGCCGCCTGATCGGGATGGATGCCTGGCGGCTGCTGGAAGACCTGCGCGCACAGAGGATCACCGGACGCTCGGCACGGATGCTCTTTGAAGTGCTGGGCGATCTTTGGGTAGTGCAGCGCAATCCTTACATCCAGGATGATTTGGCGCAGGATCGGCATCGCCGCCAGGCCCTCTGGAACGCTCTGGCACATCGCTTGAACGACATTACCGAGCGCGCTGAGGGTAATCCGTTGGTGATCCGCCTGCTGGAGAGCGCTCGCGTCGCGGTGAGCAGCTTTACGCAGCAATTTGATGAGGATCTGACTCTGCGCAAGAAAGCGGAGCGCCGTCTGTTCAAAATCACCGCAAGGGATAATGTCGACTTCAGCGCCTATGCCCGCGTCGCTCATGTCACTGACGCCTCCGACTGGCGTGTGGAATTACCCTTTGTCGTCCTTTATCCCGCCGACGAGCCCGAAGTGCAGCGCATGGTCGCCGCCTGCCGCGAAATTGGGCTATCCATCATTCCGCGCGGTGGCGGCACCGGCTATACCGGCGGGGCTATTCCGCTGCGTCGCCACTGCGCCGTCATCAACACCGAAAAGCTGGAACAAATGTCGATGATCGAAATGGCCACTCCGCAGGGCCTGAGCACCAGTGTCCCCAGCATCTTTGCGGGTGCGGGTGTGGTCACCAAGGTTGTGGCCGATGCGGCCGATGCGGCAGGCCTCGTCTTTGCCGTCGATCCCACATCCATGGACGCCTCCACCATCGGCGGGAATATCGCCATGAATGCGGGGGGCAAGAAGGCGGTGCTCTGGGGTACGGCCCTCGACAACCTGCTCTCCTGGCGCATGGTGACTCCCGATGGGAATTGGCTGGAAGTGGAACGCCTGGACCATAATCTCGGCAAAATTCACGATCAGCCGGTGGTCCGTTTTCGCCTGAATCGCTTTGCTGCCGACGGGCACACTGCGCTCGGCGAGTCGGAAGTGCTCACCCTGCCTGGTGCCAGCTTCCGCAAGGCCGGGCTGGGCAAGGATGTCACCGATAAGTTTCTTGGCGGTCTGCCAGGCATCCAGAAAGAAGGCTGTGACGGTATTATCACCTCCGGACGCTTCCTGCTCCATCAGATGCCAGCCCATGTGCGCACGGTCTGCCTGGAGTTTTATGGCGCCGATCTGGATGCCGCGGTACCAGCCATCATCGAAGTGAAATCCTATGTGGAGGGGTTGGGTCATGTCCTGCTCACCGGTCTGGAGCACCTGGACGAGCGCTATCTCAAAGCCATCAAGTACAGCAACAAGGCCCCCCGCCACGAACGCCCGAAGATGCTGCTGCTCGCGGATATCGCCAGCGATGACCCCGGTGCAGCGGGTGCGGCGGCGGCGGCGGTAGTACGTATTGCCAATGCTCGGGGTGGTGAAGGCTTTGTCGCCACCACGCCCGAGTCAAGACGCCGATTCTGGGCCGACCGCGGCCGCACCGCCGCCATTTCCGCCCATACCAATGCCTTCAAAATCAATGAAGATGTGGTCATTCCTCTGGAGAAGCTGGCGGAGTATAGCCGCGCGGTCGAGCGTATCAATATCGAGCAGTCCATCAGCAGTAAACTGGCCAGCCTCAGCACACTGGAGGAATACATCTCCGGTGATCTCGCAGAAATCCGCAAAGCTAAGGATTATGAAGAAAGCAGTGAAGATCAGGCCATCGTCGACGCCAAAAGGTCCGCCGCCAAGGCGTTGATTGGCGATACGCGTCAGCGCTGGCAATCTCTGCTGGAGAAGCTGGATACCCTGGCTATGGAGCATCCGGAACTGCTGGATGCGCACATGCTGTCCGTCGTGCATCCCGATGATACCCTGGCCAGTCTCCTGCTGCGCGGTGCCCTGCGCGTCAGTTACCGGGAGCACGTCGGCAAGCCGCTGGAGGCGCTGTTCGCTGGCGATGCATTTGCTGCCGTGCGGTCGCGTATCCGCGAGATCCATGCAGAGGTACGCCGTGCCCGTCTTTTTGTCGCCCTGCACATGCACGCCGGCGATGGCAACATTCACACCAATATCCCGGTGCTCTCCAGCGACTACGCCATGCTCCACGAGGCCGACCGGGTCGTGGACCGGATTATGGCCATCGCTCAGAAACTTGGCGGCGTCATCTCAGGCGAGCACGGCATCGGCATCACCAAGATGCGCTGGCTGGAACCGGAAAAGATCGCCGCTTTCGCAGTTTACAAAGCAAAAGTAGACCCGGACAACCTCTTCAATCCGGGCAAGCTGCTGGCTGGCTCCGGGCTGGAAACTGCCTATACGCCCTCTTTACAACTGGTGGAACAGGAAGCGCTGTTGCTGGAAGCCAGCGAGCTGGGTGCCCTCAATCGTGAGATCAAGGACTGTCTGCGCTGCGGCAAATGCAAACCGGTCTGCATGACCCATATTCCCCGCGCCAATCTGCTTTACTCACCGCGCGACAAGATCCTTGCCACCGGCCTGCTCATCGAGGCCTTTCTCTATGAGGAGCAGACGCGGCGCGGCGTTTCCCAGCAACATTTTGCCGCCCTCAACGATGTGGCCGACCATTGCACCACCTGCCACAAGTGCGAGACGCCCTGCCCGGTGGATATTGACTTCGGCAAGGTCTCCATTCACATGCGTAACATTCTCCGGGCACGGGGTGAAAAATCCTTCAATCTCGGCACTCGGCTGGCCATGAGCTATCTCAATGCCGCCGAACCCGGCAAAGTCCACTTTCTGCGGCGAGTCGTCCTGCAAACCGCATACAAGGCACAGGCACTGGCCCACAAGGTCGTCAGGCCGTTGTTGCCCAAAGGGCCACCACCAGCCACCACCGGCAAAGCACCGATGCGCACCGAGGTCATCCACTTCCTGCGCAAACCGCTGCCCACCAAGATGGGGGCACAGACCATGCGCCAACTCCTCGCCATTGTCGATGACAAGATGGTCCCTATCATTCGTGACAGCGCCAAGGTCACGGATGACAGCGATGCGGTATTTTATTTCCCCGGTTGCGGCAGTGAACGGCTCTTCAGCCAGATCGGGTTGGCGACACTGGCCATGTTGCATCATGTTGGCGCACAGACCGTGTTGCCGCCCGGCTATCTCTGCTGCGGCTATCCGCAGACGGCGGGCGGGCAAGAAGACAAAGGTCAGGAAATTTCGATACGCAATCAGGTGCTCTTTCACCGGGTCGCCAACACCCTGAATTATCTGGATATCAAAACGGTCATCCTGTCCTGCGGCACCTGCATGGACCAACTGCTGCAATACCAGTTCCAGCAGATTTTTCCCGGCTGCCGCCTGCTGGATATCCATGAATATCTGATGGAAAAGGGTGTCGCGCTGGACGGCGTAGAGGGCGTGCAGTATCTCTATCACGATCCCTGCCACAGCCCCATGAAGACGCACAAACCCCAGGCCGTGGCGTCACAACTGCTCGGACAACAGGTACTGGACTCCGCCCGCTGCTGCGGCGAAGCCGGCACCCTGGCCAGCAGTCGCCCGGACATCGCGACCCAGCTGCGCTTCCGCAAGGAGGAGGTGCTCAAGGAGGGCATTCTCCAGCTCACCGGTAAAGAGCGCGCGGAGAACGGCAACGTCAAGCTACTCACGAGTTGTCCTGCCTGCCAGCAGGGCCTGGAACGTTACCGCGAAGATACGGGTCTCGACACCGATTACATCGTCGTGGAGCTGGCGCGCAAAATCCTTGGACCGCAGTGGCAGCAAAGTTTCATTGATGCCACCCACCAGGGGGGTATTGAGCGGGTTTTACTCTGATGGCCACAACCACGCCCCTACCCGCGCGCCCCCGTATGGGCAAGCCAGACCGCTCCATGCACCTGCTGTCGGCCACCTCTGGCGCAGCAGACATCGTCGCATTCCTCAAGTTGAACATGGTGTTTACCTCGGCAATGACCGGCAACCTCGCGCTCTTTGGCATCGCCGTCGGTCAAGGCCATTTGCTCTCGGCCACCCATTCCCTCGCCGCCCTTCTGGGATTCATCACCGGGGTGGCCATCGCCGCGCTCTGGAAAGAACGCCCCTTCGGGCTGCGCTGGATATTAGGCCTGGAAGTCGTTTTTCTCGCGCTCTATACACTTTGCTGGTTGCGCTGGGGTTTTCCGCTGGGGGGTAGTCCACTCTATGCCCTGATTCTGTTCTCCGCCATCGGCATGGGGATGCAGAGCGTGGCGGCGCGTCTGATCAATGTCGCCGGGGTCCCGTCCGTCGTCTTCACCAACACCCTGACCAGTATCGTCTTGGTCTTCATTCAAAGTCTCCACAAACACCGGCCTCTGCCCTTTGCGCTGCGCCAGCAGATGGCCGCCCTGCTCGCTTACCTCGGTGGTGCCGTGGTCTTCGCATTTCTGCTGATGGTTATGCCGATACTGGCTATGACTCTGCCGGCCTTTTTAGTGGCTCTGGCCCTCTGGATGCACTGGCATCCGGTTGCCAATGCAGCGGCCTGAAGGCGGCATCAGACCATGGTAACATCCGATCCAGACGCGCCCCCCGCAGCCCCCGTACTGACCCCGATCAATGGTATTCTCGACCTGCACGCGTTCCACCCCAAAGAAGTGCCCGACCTGATTCGCGAATACCTCCGCAGTTGCCGCGCTGCCCACATCACGGAAATTCGTATCATCCACGGTAAAGGCAAGGGCGTACTCCGCGAAACCGTCCACACGCTGCTCCGCCGCGAGCCCATGGTCCGGAATTTTCGTCTGGCCAATGACCGCAGCAGTTGGGGTGCAACCCTGGTCGATATTTATCCGCCGGGCGTCCCTTTACCACCCCGCTGTGCACCGGCTTCAAAGGCACCGGTGCTGGTATCGGTACCCGGCTGGTATCGTCTGCTGCAACGTATTTTCGTGAAACGTTAAGGATAAACATGGCTCAGGAAGGCGTCAGCAAATTTCACCTGGACTGGCAGGGGGGTCCCGTCATCGACTGCCCAGACCGGTGCCTGCTCAGCCATTGGCGCGAGGTACTACATGCCCACGGCCTGATTGGTGCTGATCCCGCCCGTTACGGCGGCATCGGTTTTGGCAATGTGAGTTGTCGTTGCGACGGCGGTTTTCTGATCACCGCTACCCAGACCGGTCACCTCGCCACTTTAGCACCCGACCATTTCTGTCAGGTCACCCGCTGGGATATTGTCCACAACCGACTCGGGGCCGAAGGACCACAGCCGCCCTCCTCAGAAGCCCTCAGCCATGCGGCCTGCTATGACGCCCGTCCGGAAATTCTCTGGGTCTTCCACATTCATGATCCGCTGCTCTGGCAACAGGCCGAAGTTCGGGGGTTGCCAGCCACCCCCCTGGATGCAGAATACGGCACCCCCACCATGGCCCTGGCCGTATCTCATCTCGCCGGACAGGGTCGGTTACCCCTACTCATCCGGATGGCCGGTCACGAAGACGGGCTCATCGCCGCCGGCCACAGCGCCGCAGCGACTGGCGCCGTGCTATTAAACGCCGTTACCGAAGCTCAGGCCTCCAGCGCCTTGCGCAGATAGAAGTCCATATCGGTGAGATTATTGAGGGCCCAGCGTCGGTAATCATCGGGTAGATCGGCAATCTTCACACCCTTGTGCTTGCCGAAAGGCATCGTCTCGGGAATCCGTGCGCGCTCGCTGAACTCCCATAAATCTTCCCAGGAATTGGGGCGCACCGAGAGAATGACTTTATTCAGAAGAATCCGGCAAAATTTTACGTCCGCCAGTGCCGAGTGGGCGTTTTTGAGGTTATCCCGGGTCTTGTGCTTATCCTTGCTGAAGTGATACATCAATGCTGACTGGGAATGGCTATCCACCTCGGGCCAGAGTTTGCGGGTCATGGCATAAGTGCAGATGCGTTTGACATCGGGTTTGCCGATGACGCCCCAGTCATAATCTATGCTGTGACCAACGAGATACCCTGTGTCTTCGGGTAACTGAAAGCTGCTGGCGGGGGGGCTTTCCAGCAGATCCTCCTCAAGAATATGGTGTACCGCCATCGCTCCCATCTCAATGGGCTTGGCTGGTCGGTAACGCTGCACGAATTGTTCCTCCACCGCCAGCGTCTTCAGATCGCTCACGGCCAGCCAGGCCGCCTCAATCAGATCAGGCTCCACACGGCCCGTCGTTTCGGTATCAAAAATCAATGCGCGCATGCAAAACCTCATCCCGGATCAGGCGAAAAGATGCAGGGTAAATGCCTGCTTCGCAATGGGCAAGCGCCCATGCCCGGTGGAACTTTACAGAAAACACAACATCTCATTGTTTGTCCGACTACTTTGATCCAGACATTGTTTTTTTCATCTGGCAACCCCATTTTTCATAACGAAGAAGTAAAAAAACGTAATTTACGTTATTATGTCAGCGTGTTCGTTCACAGGAGTCAAACATGAACCAGGACCAGAACCAGAACCCGTACCAGTTTCCGGACAGCATGAATCCGGCGGGAATTCGCGGAGGCACATCTATCGGCGCCCTCATGGGCAAGACCTATGCACTGCTTGCTGCCACCCTCGTGGTGTCTGCCATTGCCTCGGTGTATGGCATGCACTCGGTATTCGCCTACCAGCACCCCTTCATCCTGATGATCGGCTCCTTCGCCCTGCTCTTTGCGGTGCAGTACACCGGTGCGCACCGCAGCCCTTTTGCCGTTCCCCTGGTTTTCCTGTTCGCCGGCGGTATGGGCATGATGATGGGTCCGGCTATCGAGATGTATCTGCGGATGCCGGGTGGCGCCTCGATCATTGCCGAGGCCTTGGGTACTACCGCAGCCATGTTTGTTGGGCTGTCCGCGTATGCCCTGACCACCAGACGCGATTTCAGCAACATCGGCGGCTTCCTGATCACCGGTCTGGTGCTGGCCATCGTGGTTTCTCTGCTGAATATGTTCCTGTTGCATATCCCCGCGTTGCAACTGGCCATTGCCGGCGTGCTGGTACTGGTCTTCAGCGGCCTGATCCTTTTTGACACCCAGCGTATGATTCGCGGCGGCATTCAGGAGCCGGTCCTGCTGGTGGTCGGCCTATATCTGGATATCATAAACCTCTTCATGGCGTTGCTCGAAATCTTCGGGGGCAATCGCAATTAATCACCGCGCCCTTCCTGCATCGGCGGGAAGGACGATTTTTCTGAAAGCATGGCACGCAGTATTTGCCATGTCGCCGCCGGGGATGTCAGACATCGCCTTTTCCCGCTTTATAAACCATGACTGATTCCACCTCTCTGCAAAACCATACCCCCATGATGCGGCAATATTTCGGGCTGAAGGAACAATGCCCGGATGCGCTGCTTTTCTATCGCATGGGGGATTTCTACGAGCTATTCTTTGACGATGCCGAAAAAGCCGCCCGCCTCCTCGGCATCACCCTCACCAGCCGCGGACAGAGCGCCGGACAGGCTATTCCCATGGCGGGGGTACCCGTCCAGAGCATAGATGGCTATCTCGCGAAACTGGTGCGTCTGGGCGAACGGGTGGCCATCGGTGAGCAGGTGGGCGATCCGGCCACTGCCAAAGGTCCCGTGGAACGCGCCATCGTGCGGGTCATCACCCCCGGTACCATCATTGACGGTGCCTTATTGGATGCCGGGCAGGAGCCTCT
>NZ_DAHVHY010000029.1 GCF_027322205.1 Acidithiobacillus sp. | reverse complement strand
GGATGCCCACCCCGCCGCCCCCGCCCCGGTCTCCGCGCTGATGAGCGGGGCGATGCTGCAGATAGCCTTCTATGGCATGTTGCGGGTGGACTTTCTCTTCCTCGGCAAGCTGGCCATGTGGTGGGGTCCTTTTGTCTTGGTGGTGGGCCTCGCGACAGCCCTCTTCGGGGTGCTTTTCGCCGCCGTCCAGACCGACATGAAGCGCCTGCTGGCCTATTCCTCCATAGAAAATATGGGGCTGATCATGGTGGCTTTCGGCCTCGCCCTGATCTTCCGCGCACATGGGCTCAATGCCCTGGCGGCCCTGGCCCTGGCCGCCGCCCTGTATCACGCCCTGAATCATGCTTTCTTCAAGGGACTGCTTTTTCTCGGCAGTGGCAGCGTGCTGCACGGAGCCGGCAGCGTCGCCATGGATCGCCTGGGCGGCCTGATCCGGCAGATGCCCCAGACCGCATTTTTTATGCTCCTGGGCACCCTCGCCATCGCCGGCTTACCCCCGCTCAACGGCTTTGCCTCCGAATGGCTGCTCCTGCAAGCCTTTCTGCTCTCCCCCGCCCTGCCGCAAAGCACCCTCAGTGCGGTCTTACCGTTGGCGGCCTCCGGCGTGGTGCTGGCGGTCGCTCTGGCGGCCTATGCCATGGTCAAGTTTTACGGCATCGCCTTTCTCGGCCAGGCGCGCGGCACCCAGCATGTCCACGAGGCCGGACGCTGGGAACGGTCGGCCATGGCCCTGCTGAGTGTCGCCTGCATCTTCCTCGGACTCTTTCCGGGTGTCCTGTTGAATCTGCTGCATCCCGTGTTGCTGGAGATGCTCGGTCAGGGTTTCGCCGTCCAGCAAGGGCTGTGGCTGACCCCGGTCTCCGCACAACGCGCCAGTTACAGTCCGGTGATTTTCTTCCTCGGCATGGCGACCGCCCTCGGTCTGAGTTTTCTCCTGATCTGGAGTTTTTTTGGCCGGCCCTTGCGGCGCGTACCGGCCTGGGCCTGTGGCTTTCCCGTTCGGACGCCGGCCATGCAGGATAGTCCCATGGGCTTTGCGCAACCCCTTCTGCGCATATTCGCCCCGCTGTATCAGGCGGAGCGGGAGACAGACGATGCCGGCCGCTGGCAGCTACGGATCGGCGAACCGGTGTACCGCATCCTGTATAAGCCATTGAACCGCATATCCTTCTGGATATCGACTCAGGTGTTGCGCCTGCAGCAGGGTCGCATCACCCTGTATCTGCTTTACAGTTTTCTGACCCTGCTGATCCTGCTGGCGCTCTGGCGATGACCGCCCTACTGCTGGAAGTGGCACAGGTGCTGCTGGTGGCATTTCTCGCGCCACTCTTTGCCGGGCTACTGCGGGCATTGCGGGCGATTCTGCAGAACCGGCGGCCGGCTGGCTGCTGGCAGAACTACCGCGATCTCTATCGCCTGTTCCATAAAGAATCCCTGCAGGCAGAAGGAACGTCCTGGCTCTTCCGCTTTGCACCCTACGGGATTTTCGGAGCGTTCTGTCTGGCGGCCGGAATCATCCCCATTCTCGCCACCGGCCTGCCCCTGGCACCAACCGCCGATGTCATCGCCCTGGTGGGTTTGTTCGCCCTGGCGCGGGTTTTTCAGGTGCTGGCGGCCATGGATACGGGGACACCCTTCGCCACCCTGGGTGCCCATCGGGAAATGCTGATCGCCGGGCTTGCGGAACCCGCCCTGCTGGCCGCTCTGTTTACGGCGTCTCTGCTCTCCCGGTCCACCTCGCTGAGCGTGATCGTAACCCATCTGGAGCAACTGCGCTTTGCCCTGCACCCCAGCATGGTGTTCGCCGCTGCTGCCTTTTTCATGGTGCTGCTGGCGGAAAACGCGCGGATTCCAGTGGATAATCCCGCCACCCATCTGGAATTGACCATGATCCACGAAGCGATGCTCCTGGAATATTCGGGACGGCACCTGGCGCTCATGGAATGGGGCGCGCAGATCAAACTGGTGCTCTATGTGGCCATCGGCATTGCCCTGTTCCTGCCCTGGGGTATCGTGCCCACCGCAGAAATTGCGGCCTTGCCCCTGACGCTGCTGGCTCTGCTGCTGAAATTCGCAGCCGCCGCCCTCATCCTGGCACTGGTCGAAACCCTGCTCGCCAAGCTGCGCCTCTTTCGGGCGCCGGAATTCATGGCCACGGCTTTTCTGCTCGGGGTCATCGGACTCCTGAGCTTCTTCATGCTGGGGGCGTAATATGACGATTACCGCACAGGGGCTTACCTGGGGTATCCCCCTGCTGAGACTCCTCGCTGCCCTGCTTTTATTGCTGGCTTTCGCCATGCTGGCGCAACGGCGCCTACTCACCCTGATTCATCTTCTCGCCTGGCAAGGTGTAGTCCTGGCCGCCGGTACAGCGCTGGTGGCGCTGCTGACCGGACAAACAGAATTATGGCTTTCCGCAGCCCTGACCCTGAGCCTGAAAGCCATCCTGATCCCGACGGTCCTGCATCGTCTGTTGCGGCGTCTTCAGGTGCGCGGCGATGTCGAGGCAGTGCTCAACATCCCCCTGACCTTGCTCGCGGGCATCGTTCTGGTCATCTTCGCCTTCTCCCTCGCTGCACCCATTACCGCCCTGACCGGCGCGGTGACCCGCGGCATGGTCGGCATTGCCCTCGCCGCCGTGCTGCTCGCCTTCCTGATGATGATCACACGGCGCAAGGCCATTTCCCAGGTGGTGGGTTTTCTCGCCATAGATAACGGACTCTTCTTCGCCGCCACCAGTGCCACGCTGGGGATGCCGATGGTCGTGGAACTGGGGGTGGCCCTGGATGCCCTGATCGGCTTCGTCATTCTCGGTATTTTCTTCTTTCAGATGCGGGAGACCTTCGACAGCATGGATCTCCAACATCTCGAACAGATCCGGGAGGAATGATGCTGATCCTGCTGGTGCTGGCGTGCGCGGCGATCGGTATCCCCCTACTCGCCCTCTGGGGCGACGGACGCCGGGGCGCAGCACTGTTCATCGGCTTCAATACGCTGACCCTGCTGGCTATCCTGGCCCTCGCGGTGCAGGTGTTGCGCGACGGCGCATTTACCATTGACGGCGGGCAGTTCATGGTGGATGACCTCAGTATCGTGCTGGTATTGGTGGATGGGGTAGTGGCACTCAGTACGGCATGGTTCTCCCGCAGCTATATGGCGCAGGAAATCGTCCACTGGTCGCTCTCCCGTCGGCGTGTCCGCCTCTATCACGCCATGTTCCAGACTTTCCTCACCACGATGCTGCTGGCCTTGCTGACCAACAATATGGGCATCCTCTGGGTGGCCATGGAAGGCGCCACCCTGTCCACGGTCTTGCTGGTGAGCCTTTTCCGCACGGCGGAGGGCCTGGAGGCCGCCTGGAAATATTTCATCCTCTGCGGTGTCGGTCTGGCGATGGCGCTATTCGGTACGATTCTGCTGTATTTCGCCGCCCAGAAAGTGCTCGGGCACGGTGCGGACGCGCTGCTGTGGACGCATCTGGAAGCCGTGCGCGGTCAATTACAGCCGCAGGTCATGGCCATCGCCTTCATCTTCATGCTGGTGGGCTACGGGACCAAAATCGGCCTGAGCCCGCTCAACAACTGGCTGCCGGACGCCCACGCCAGCGGCCCCAGCTCGGTTTCGGCGGTACTTTCCGGACTGTTGCTCAATGTGGCCCTCTACGCCGTGCTGCGCGCCAAAGTGCTGGTGGACGGTGCCCTCGGTCCGGACTTCGCCGGTCGGCTGCTGATGGGCTTCGGTTTACTCTCCCTGCTGGTGGCGGCCTTTTCCATGCTGCGGCAGCGGGATGTAAAGCGGCTTTTCGCCTATTCCTCCATTGAACACATGGGATTGGCCACCTTCGCCTTCGGGATCGGCGCACCACTGGCGAGTTTTGCGGGTTTACTGCACATGATCAGTCATAGCCTGACCAAGTCCTCCGTGTTTTTCTCGGTCGGACAAGCGGTACAGAGTGTCGGCAGCCGGGAAATACAGCGCATCCGCGGCTTACTGGAACTCAGCCCCCTCCTGGGCTGGGCACTCATGCTGGCGGTGCTTTTTATCCTGGGGATGCCACCCAGCGGACTTTTTCTCAGTGAATTTCTCATCGTCGCCAGTACCCTGCAGGTCCAACCCTGGCTAACACCTTTGCTCTTATTGGGATTGGGTGTCGCCTTCGCCGGAATTTTTCCGCGCCTGCAGGGGATGGTCTTCGGGTCGGCCCCGGAAGGCATCGCCCGTCAGCCCGTCTCCGGCATCATCCCGGTTTTCATTCAACTGGCGCTCATCATCGTACTCGGGACATTCATCCCCTGGATGCTGGTCCAATGGATGCAGCATGCCGCACTGCTGCTCCTTCATGGATAGGAACACCATCATGCCCAACCCATCACTACGCGTACTGGCTACTTTCAGGCATTGGGGTACAGCATTGCCGGTGTGGTCCGGCCGCCTCCGTAAAGAATATTGGCCGCTTGCCGCTCAAAACATCCGTGCGCAGGGTGGACGTCTGCTGGCCCTCTGGGGCGAGGACCGCCGCACCACGGAAGCAGGCTATCTCGTCCATGCGGCATTTCTGTCCGAGACAGGCATCGTCCGCACGGAAATGATCGTGGACCCGGCCACTGCCGCCTACCCGAGTCTAGCCGCCATTTTCCCGGGCGCTCTGCGCATGGAACGCGCCCTGTATGATCTGCTGGGTATCCGCGCGACGGGGGTAAATGATACCCGTCCCTGGCTGCGGCATGCGGCCTGGCCTGCTGATCAATTTCCCCTGCGCACCGATTTTTCTGGAGAAGGTCTGGATATCGCCGCAGATCGCGACTACACCTTCCTGCCCGCGAGCAGCCCGGACACCCATGAGATTCCAGTCGGCCCCATACATGCCGGCATCATCGAGCCGGGGCATTTTCGCTTTCAGGTCCTGGGGGAGGAAATCCTGCACCTGGAGGAGCGTTTCGGTTATACACACAAAGGCGTGGAGCGCCTCTTCCAGGGCCTGGATGTGGCGGCGGGGGGCGCCCACCTGGCCGGACGCATCAGCGGCGACAGCACGGTGGCTTATGCCTGGAGCTATGCTCAGGCGGTGGAACAGATCATCTCCATGCAGATGCCGGAGCGTGCCCAATGGCTGCGCGCCCTCTGCCTGGAGCGGGAGCGACTGGCCAATCATCTCGGTGATCTTGGCGCCATCGGTAATGATGCCGGTCTGGCCTTCGCCCTGACTCAGTTTCAGGCCCTCAAAGAGGACCTGCTGCGCGAGAATCAGCACTATTTCGGGCATCGCTATCTCATGGACAGGGTCTTGCCCGGTGGGGTGGCCTTTGATCTCACGGCAGCGGCCATCGCGGCCCTCCAAGGTGGGGGGCAGGCACTCAAAACCGCTGTCGGGCGCCTGCAGGAGATCCTCGCCGAACACGGCGGACTGCGCGACCGCGTGGTACAACTGGGCGTAATTTCCCCCGAGCGGGCGGCGCATCTGGGACTCATGGGGGTCGCCGGCCGAGCCAGCGGCCAGGCCTGGGATCTGCGGGTGCAGTTCCCCCACATCCCCTACGACCAGCTCCAGGTGCGGATGGCCACAGCCACGGAAGGCGATGTCGCGGCACGTATGGCCGTGCGTTTTCTGGAGATTTCCGAGTCGCTGCGCTTACAGGAGGAGATCCTCCAGAAACTGCCCGACGGTAACATATACCACCCGCTGGATCTCCGGGATGCCGCGGGTGAAGGAGTCGGTTGGGTGGAGGGCTGGCGGGGCGAGATATTCTTCTGGCTGCGCATGGAGCAGGGAAACATTCGCCACTGCCGCCCCCAGGACCCCTCGTGGACCCTTTGGCCGGCGCTGGAAGAGGCGGTCCTGCGCGATATCGTCGCGGATTTTCCGCTCATCAACAAATCTTTCAACCTGAGTTACAGCGGCCATGATCTTTGAGCACAGCGCCTGGGCGCTTCCCGAAAGGAGACGGTGATGTATCGGATACTGCGTGAGGCCCTGCGGCTGGGAAAAGCCGGGGAAAAACCGCCACGGACCCAGCGGGACCCGGCATCCGCCAGCCCCTCCTGCTTCCGCCACAGTCTCAGCATCCGTCATGTGGACGCGGGCTCCTGTAATGGCTGCGAACTGGAGCTCCATGCCCTAGGCGGCCCCCACTATGGCCTGGAGCAGGCCGGTTTTCGCTTCACGGCATCCCCGCGCCACGCCGATGTGCTGACGGTGAGCGGGCCGGTGGCCCGTCACATGGTCGCGGCGCTGCACGACTGCCACAACGCCATGCCCGAACCCCGGCGAATCATCGCCATTGGCGACTGCGCCTGTTCTGGCGGTGTGTTCCGGGGCAGTTATGCGGTCATGGATGGTATCGCAGAGACATTGCCCGTGGACCTGCAGATACCGGGCTGCCCGCCAGATCCTGACGCTTTGTTGCAGGGGCTGTTGCGGGTGTCCGGGGACAGGGCGGAAACCTGATGGCACGGCACACCATCTCTCTTCCGTTCAGGACTTGGCCGCCTGCTGATAGACGACCGGCAGAAATTACCAATACTATTTTACTTATGGGGTCAATAAGATTCTTCTGGTATGTCGATCGAATTGGGGGTGCTAGAATAAAAACAGGTTTATATATCCCATTATAATAATGTCTGCATAGTGAGAGCGGGTATTCCGGATCAAATATGATGTGATATTGGCAGCTAAATCAATCTCTTTACCGTTAATATGAGCGAGGAACAACTATGGATCAATCTAATCGTTATGCCGATCTTTCTTTGAAAGAAACAGACCTTATCGCTGGTGGTAAGCACATTCTGGTGACCTACAAGATGAAGCCCAAGGCCGGCCACGGTTATCTGGAGGCCGCCGCCCACTTTGCCGCCGAGTCTTCCACCGGCACCAACGTCGAGGTCTCCACCACCGACGACTTCACCAAGGGCGTGGATGCGCTGGTTTATCACATCGATGAAGCCACCGAAGATATGCGCATCGCTTATCCGCTGGATCTGTTCGACCGCAACGTCACCGATGGCCGCATGATGATCGTCTCCTTCCTGACACTGGTCATCGGCAACAACCAGGGCATGGGCGACATCGAACATGGCCAGATGATCGACTTCTTCATGCCCCCGCGCGCTATCCAGCTGTTCGATGGCCCGGCCAAGGACATTTCTGATCTGTGGCGGATCCTTGGTCGGCCGATCAAAGATGGCGGTTATATCGCCGGTACCATCATCAAGCCCAAGCTGGGTCTGCGCCCCGAACCCTTTGCCGCAGCGGCTTACCAGTTCTGGCTCGGTGGCGATTTCATCAAGAACGACGAACCCCAGGGCAACCAGGTGTTCGCTCCGGTGAAAAAGACCATCCCGCTGGTATATGACGCCATGAAACGCGCCATGGACGAAACAGGCGAAGCCAAGCTGTTCTCCATGAATATCACCGCCGACGACCACTATGAGATGTGCGCCCGTGCCGACTTCGCCCTGGAAACCTTTGGTCCCGACGCCGACAAGCTGGCCTTCCTGGTGGATGGCTTCGTGGGTGGCCCCGGCATGATCACCACAGCACGTCGCCAGTACCCCGGGCAGTATCTGCACTACCACCGCGCTGGCCACGGCATGATCACCTCGCCCAACGCCAATCGCGGCTACACCGCCTTCGTGCTGGCCAAAATGGCCCGCCTGCAGGGCGCCTCCGGCATTCACGTGGGTACCATGGGCTACGGCAAGATGGAGGGCGGTGCCGACGACCGCAACATCGCCTACATGATTGAGCGTGATAGCGGTGACGGTCCCGTTTACCATCAGGAGTGGTATGGCATGAAACCCACCACGCCCATCATCTCCGGCGGCATGAATGCCCTGCGTCTGCCCGGCTTCTTCGAGAACCTGGGCCACGGCAACGTGATCAACACGGCAGGCGGTGGCTCCTACGGCCATATTGACAGCCCGGCGGCCGGCGCGGTCTCCCTGCGTCAGGCTTACGAGTGTTGGAAGGCGGGTGCTGATCCCATTGAGTACGCCAGGGAGCACAAGGAATTCGCACGGGCCTTCGAATCCTTCCCAAGTGATGCCGATAAGCTCTATCCAGGTTGGCGCGAAAAGCTGGGCATGCACAGGTAGGCCATCTACAGGCTCTGGTCCATCAGATGAAAACGCTCCTATCCGGGGGCGTTTTTATATCACCCCGACCAGATAACTCTCCCTACTCCGGCAGCAGACGCGCCGCCTCCTGATCCAGCAAAAAATCCCGGAAGGCCTGAGCCGCCGCTGAAAGGCGCTTACCCTGACGGTGTACCAGATACCAGTGGCGTTCGATGGGCATGCCTTGTACATCCAGCACCGCCAGATGTCCCGCCAGCAACTCTTCCCGCACCGTGTGCAGAGAAGCGATGCCCAGTCCCATACCGGCGCGTACCGCATGTTTGATGGCTTCGTGGCTGCTGACTTCAATGCTCGCATGCAGCATGACGCCGGCCTTTTCAAAGAACCGCTCTCCGACAATCCGCGTCCCCGAACCCGACTCCCGCATAATGAAGGGATAAGCCGCCACTGCTTGCAGAGTAATCGCCTTGATCTTAGCCAAGGGATGATCAGGCGCGGCGATGACCACCAACGGGTTCTCCAGAAAGGCCGTAGCCTCTAGCAACAAACCCGATGGTGGCCGCCCCATGATGGCGACATCCACTTCGTTCTCTGCCAACTGACGCAGCAACGTCTCCCGATTGGTGACATCCATGCTGAAGGTCACCTGCGGGTGCAATTTACTGAACGCCGCCAGCAGATAGGGCGCGATATACGCCCCGGTGGTCGCCACGCTGATATGAATATGCCCGCCCGCCAGCCCTTTGAGATCATTGATCACTTGCACCGCCTCATCCATCTGTTGAATGATAGCGGTACTATAACGCGCCATTTCCCGTCCTGCTTCGGTGAGATAGATCTGCCGTCCCAGTTGTTCAAAGAGGGGCAGCCCGACTTGCTCTTCCATCTGCCGGACCTGCATGGATACGGCGGGTTGGCTCAGGTGGAGCGCTTGCGCCGCGCGCGTAAAACTCTGATGTTTCGCCACGGCGGTAAACACCTGCAACTGGCGAAAAGTGAGATGCATGCTCATGAAGCCTTCCTGCAATGGCGGCAAATGGCTCGATACCTCAGGCCGTTAATCAGCATTATCTTATGGTATGATACCCATACTCATAACCGTTCTGTGCAGACATTCAGCAAATCCATAAAATCCCAGCCGGAAGCAGAGCTGGCTGAGAATACGGGACGGCAGCGATTTATATTGGGGACACCGTTTTAATCGACCTATAAATTGCTGCATGGTAACCGGGAATGCACACTCTGGGGATGCACATGCTTCGGCGTTTGGGCAAGAACTTCCAGAACCAGCCTCACTCTCCCGCGGAGCGCCCCGCAGTGGACTGCGGATCAGACATAGGTGCAGGACCCGCATTGATCAACGGCGCCAACTCCCGCAGCGCCTGCCAGTACACGCGGCGCTTGAAGGCAATGATTTCATTCACCGGCATCCAGTAATCCACCCAACGCCAGTCCTCAAACTCCGGCTGCTGGGTGCGCAGATTGATTTCCGCCTCTTCGCCTTCAAAACGGAGTAAAAACCAGATCTGCTTCTGCCCACGATAACGGCGGCGCGAGGCGCGATGACGGGCACAGGGCACTTCATAGCGCAGCCAACCCCGCGTCCTGCCGAGGATGCAGACCTTGGCAGTCCCCACCTCTTCTTCCAGTTCACGAAACATCGCCTGCTCCGGCGTTTCCGCATAATCGATGCCGCCCTGGGGGAACTGCCAGGCATTTTCACCCCGGCGTTTGGCCCATAACACCTGATTGTGTTCGTTACAAATGATCATGCCCACATTGGGGCGATAGCCGTCCGCGTCTATCATGTTCATCGTCTCTGCCGATGCCTTTATGCCCGTAATATAACACGCAGACGGGCCAGCGTCAGTCCACCCCGGTTTCCGGGGCTATTCAGACCATATGGAACAGCTCCAGCGGATAACGTTGGCCCGCCTGATAATCCGCCATACAGCGCTGGACCATGACGCTGCGCATCTCTTCCTGGCGCGCTGCCACTTCCTCCGGGGTCAGCCAGACCGGGCCGATGATACCCTCATCCAAGGTCCGGTTCGAATCCCGGGGGCCAAGGCGGCCGCCAAAAGCAAAGCGCAGATAAGTCAGGTTTTTCTCAGGATATTCCCAGTGATAAACGCCCGTCAGATATTCCGGATGGAAGGCATATCCCGTTTCCTCCAGGGTCTCGCGGACGACCGCATCCAACAGCGTTTCACCGGGGTCCCAATGGCCAGCAGGCTGATTGAAGCAGCGTTGCCCATCCACCACCTCTTCTACGAGCAGAAAACGGCCGTTCTCCTCTACGATGGTGGCTACTGTCACATGCGGCGTCCAAATCATGGGGTTTTCTCCGTCATACGCTCTGTTTCCGTGAGTTCACGCCACTGGCCGGGAGGCAGATCGTCCAGCGCAAAAGGCCCGAAGGCCTGCCGATGCAGGGTCAGCACCAGATTATCCAGAGCGGCAAACATCCGGCGGACCTCGTGGTAACGCCCCTCCGTCAGGGTCAACAGCACCTCGCGAGCTGTCAGGCATTGCAACACTGCAGGGCGACAGGGCGTGTCTTCGCCTTCCAGCATCAGGGTTCCTGCGGCCAGGATGTTCGCCGCGTCACCCCGCAATGGCTCCTGCAGAGTCACGCGATATACCCGGGGAATAGCACGGCGGGGGCTCGTCCAATGGTGCAGCCAGTCGCCGTCATCAGTGAGCAGCAGGACGCCACTGGTCTCCCGGTCAAGACGCCCGACACTGCTCAGCGACGGTCGCCGGTAGCGCCAACGCAAGGGAAAATCCTGATAAATGGTACGCGGATCATCGTGAGCACAAACCTTGCCCAAGGGTTTGTGATAGAGCAGATAGAGGGCATGAGGGTGATCAATGGGCTCTTCATCCACCCAGACCAGCGCCGCATCCACTTTGGCAGAGGCTTTGCGCAGCGGTTCCCCGGCTACTCGCACCCGCCCCTGGCGCAACAGATCACGCGCTTCGGAGCGGCTGCAATATCCCAGACGGGACAATAAATGATCCATACGTTCGGCAGATTTTTGCATAGGGTACAGTTTAGCCTGTGGAGCAAGCTGACGAGAAGCCTTAAACTCCCACGATAATGCCAAAATCACATATGGCGGAGCGCATCATGGCGACTGAATATATCCTCCCCCCGGAATGGGCCACGCAACGAGCGGTACAACTCACCTGGCCGCACCCCGATAGCGACTGGGCGCCGCGACTGAATGCGGTGCTATCGGTATTTGCCAGGATTGCCCGTGAAATCAGCTTCCGCGAAGACGTGCTCATTGCCTGCCATGACGCGGCCAGCGTCGAGGCATGTAGGAAATATCTGCACCGTGCCGGGGCCGAGCGCGCGCGCTGCCATCTCCACACCGTCCCCAGCAATGACTCCTGGACCCGCGATCACGGTCCCATCACCCTGCAGAATCCCGCTGGTCAGAGCAAACTGATGGACTTCGCCTTCAATGCCTGGGGTCTCAAATTCCGCGCCGACCTGGATAATCAAATTACCCGCCAACTGCATGCCCAGGGGGCTTACGGAAACGCAGCACTGGAGACTTCCGGGATGGTTCTGGAGGGCGGCAGTATCGAAGTGGACGGCGCCGGCACCCTGCTGACTACCAGTGCCTGCCTGCTCTCGCCCAACCGCAATCCGCAATGGTCCGCGGCGCAAATCGAGGACGTCCTCCGTACCCAGCTCGGCGTAGAACGCATCCTCTGGCTGCATAGCGGCCATCTGGAAGGCGACGACACCGATGCCCACATCGACACCCTCGCCCGCTTCTGCAACCCCCACACCATCGCCTACCAGAGTTGTGACGACCCCGACGATAGCCACTTCGCTCCGCTCCAGCAAATGGCCGCTGAACTCAGCGCTTTCCGCAACCGCAATGGCGCACCTTATCACCTGATTCCTCTGCCTTGGGCACAGGCGCAGTTTGACGACGAGGGCAACCGCCTCCCCCTGACCTATGCCAATTTTCTCATCCTCAACGCCGCCGTCCTGCTGCCCACTTACGACGACCCCGCCGATCACATCGCGCAAGAGCGTCTGCAACGCGCCTTTCCTGACCGGGAAGTAATCCCGGCCCCCTGCATCGAACTGGCCCGTCAGCACGGCAGTCTGCACTGCGTCACCATGCAGTTGCCGCGTTAAGGCGAATACTGTGCCAACGCCCGGGATCGTAAAAACGGCGCAACGGTATTCAGGTGTGGGCCACCGTAAAACCCTTGCCACCGCAGCCGTAGAAGTTAGGAAGGTACCGTCCCCGAAATGACTACCATGCCGCCCCAGGGCAGCGTGTGGGGCAGCAACCGTTCCAGCGTCCGTGCCACCCGGTTCCCGGCAGGCAGAAATATGGCGGAATGCACCGCCAGTCGGCGGACCGGCAAAGCGGAGAAAAAATCGAGCAACTCGTCGGGACGATGCCAGCGCGCCCCATGGTAGGCTCCACTCCCACCACCCTGCCCCTTCTGCGCGTAGAGCAGGCTTGCTCGGTTGAGCCAGCCGATGGCGAAACGCTGGCGCGCCACCCGCACGATCTCGGCCACGGCCTGCCGCTCATCCTCCACAAAACACAGGGCCGCGACCGAAACCACATGATCGAAACTACGGTCCGAAAAAGGCAGGGAGCGGGCGTCTCCGGCTACCCAGCGGATCGCGGGGGGACCCTTGGCGTGGGCGAAGGCAAGCCAGTCCGGGTTGGGATCAAGGCCGGTGGCGCGGAGGCATTCCCCGGCAAAGCGGCGGGTAAACCACCCGGTACCACAGCCCACATCCAGGAGCGTATCTCCCGGCCGCGCCTGCAGGCGCCTGGAAAGCAGGCGGAACTCCGCCGTGCCGATCCAGCGCCCGCGAGGGGTATCATACCAGGCGTCATAGGTAACAGCGTCCATCAGTCTGCCACCCCGTCGATCTCCGCCCCAATAGTGAAGAGATCCAGACGCGCCCCCAATGGGTCTATCGGGGTGCTGGCATTGCAGTCGAAGTGGACCGGTAAATCGTTCATATTTGAAAGTATGGAAGGATCCCGAGTGCCTTGCAATTGACAATAAATCAGCGGCACTCTTTTTCCTCAACTCGAACGGATTCCGATGCAGCACCTCCTGTTGTGATACACTCAGGCGTCGTTAACGCAAGATGTCAAGATGTCACAGACTGCTGGGTGCGGGAAGTATATTCCTCACCACACCATTATTTAGTTACACTACCGATAATCAGGCAATCCGATGGCTAAAAAAGTACTCGATGTGCAGAATTCCGACGACCACGTCGCTACGATGGATGGCATCACCGAGTTCCGCCGTCAAGAGTCGCTGATTAAAACCGGGGCACTGCAGAACGCGATATTCAACAGCGCCAACTTCTCGAGTATTGCCACCGACGAGAAGGGCGTTATTCAATTGCTCAACGTTGGCGCTGAGCGCATGCTGGGCTACGCGGCTGCCGAAGTGGTGAACAAGATCACCCCGGCCGATATTTCTGATCCGCAAGAACTGATCGCGCGCTCCATCGCGTTGGAGCTCGAATTCACAACCGCCATTGCCCCAGGCTTCGAGGCGTTGGTGTTCAAGGCCTCGCGCGGGATAGAGGACATCTACGAGCTGACCTACATCCGCAAGGACAGCAGCCGCTTTCCGGCGGTGGTGTCGGTCACGGCGCTGCGCAACGATCAAGAAGGAATCATCGGCTATCTGTTGATCGGCACCGATAATACCGCGCGCAAACAGGTGGAAGACAAACTGCGGTGGGCGGAGGAAAGCTTTCGCTTGATGGTCGAGAGTGTGACCGACTACGCCATTGTCATGCTTGATCCGGAGGGACGCGTGGTAAGCTGGAATGCCGGTGCGGAGCGGATCCAGGGCTATCATGCGGAAGAGATCGTCGGACAGCATTTCTCGCGCTTTTATCTTGTGGAAGACGTCAGCAACGGCAAAGTGCAGAGCGACCTGGAGGCGGTGATAGCCAACGGTCGCTTTGAGGATGAGGGCTGGCGGGTACGGAGGGACGGATCAACCTTCTGGGCCAATGTGATATATACGGCGATTCGGGATCAATTCGGCAATTTGCGTGGTTTCGCCAAATTAACCCGTGACCAGACCGAGCGCAGGCAAGTTGAAACCGCGCTGATCGACGCCAAGTCCGCTGCGGAAAAAGCCAATCGGGCGAAATCTGAGTTCCTGTCCAGCATGAGTCATGAACTGCGCAGCCCACTCAATGCGATCCTGGGTTTCGCCCAGTTGATGGAATCCGATTCCCCGTCGCCAACACCCTCGCAGGCGGCAAGCATTAAGCAGATTCTCCAGGGGGGATGGTATCTGCTGGAGTTGATTGACGAAATCCTCGATCTCGCGGTGATCGAGTCAGGTAGACTGGCGCTGTCGCTGGAATCGGTGTCGATCTCCGAAGTCATGATCGAATGCCAGGCCATGATCGAACCGCAGGCGCAAAAACGAGGCATCCGCATGACCTTCCCCCAGCGCGCCTTCGATAAATTTGTCAAGGTCGATCGGACCCGGTTTAAGCAGGTTCTCATCAATCTGCTTTCCAATGCGATCAAATATAACCGGACGGACGGCACGGTCGTCGTGGCATGCGCCACGATCGCCCCGGAGCGTATACGTATCAGCGTCACCGATACTGGCGTGGGTTTGTCTGCGGAAAAGCTGGCACAACTGTTCCAGCCGTTCAATCGTCTCGGCCAGGAAGCCGGTGCCGAGGAAGGCACCGGCATCGGCTTGGTGGTGACCAAGCGACTGGTCGAACTGATGGGGGGCGAAATCGGCGTGGAAAGCGCCATCGGGGTGGGAAGCGTGTTCTGGATCGAGCTGACCGCGGCCGCCTCACCACAAAGTGTGGCTGGCATCACCGAATCTACGCCGGTGGTTCAAGTGCACGTTCACAACGACGCACCGTTACGCACGCTGCTCTATGTAGAGGATAATCAGGCCAACCTGAAGCTGATCGAGCAGTTGATTGCGCGCCGCCCCGATATGCGCCTGCTGAGTACGGCGAATGGACATCTCGGCATCGAAATTGCGCGGGCGTTTCAGCCGGAGGTGATCCTGATGGACATCAATCTGCCCGGCATCAGCGGTATCGAAGCGATGCAGATATTGCGCGAAGACCCGGCAACAGCGCACATCCCGGTGGTGGCCCTGAGTGCCAATGCTATCCCGCGCGACATCGTGAAGGGTCTGAAGGCAGGATTCTTCCGCTACCTCACCAAACCGATCAAGGTGAATGAATTCCTGCACACGCTGGACGAGGTGCTGGAGTTTGCAAAACATAAGGGGCAATCAGTGCAAACAAAGCAGCACGAATAATGGTGCTCAGTGCATCCGACATTGTTAACGCCAGCATCCTGATCGTTGACGATCAGGATGCCAATGTGCTTCTGCTCGAGCGTATGCTGCGCGGCGCCGGTTATGCTTCCATCGCCTCTACGACGGCTTCGCATGCAGCTTGTGAGCTCCATCGAAAAAACCGTTATGACCTGATCCTGCTCGATCTGCAGATGCCTGGCACGGATGGATTCCGGATAATGGAATGCCTGAAGGCAATCGAACTGGACGGTTATCTTCCGGTATTGGTGATCACCGCCCAACCGGAGCACAAACTGCGCGCACTGCAAGCCGGTGCAAAAGATTTCATCAGCAAGCCGTTCGATCTGCCCGAAGTACTGACGCGCATCCACAACATGCTGGAAGTACGCCTGTTGTACAGGGAATCGAAGCACCACCGCCGGGTGCTGGAACAGACGGTGCATAAACTGCGCGAAGCAGAGTCTGGATTACGCAGCACCGAAGCGTCATTATCCAAAGAGAAGGCGGCGCTCGACGAATACATACTGCAATTGCGGCAGGCGAACGAACACCTGGTGGTCGCTACCATTAAGGCCCACGAACTGGCCGATCAGGTCCAGGCGGCCAGAGACCAGATGGATTACGCAGCGCAACACGATGCGCTCACCGGCTTGCCCAACCGGCTACTGCTGCAAGACCGACTCGGTCAGGCCATTGAGGCGGCACGACGCCAGGAAAGACCGCTCGCCGTGATGTTTCTGGATCTGGATCGATTTAAATATATTAATGACTCATTGGGACACGCGATGGGCGATCAGTTGCTGCAATCGGTGGCGCAACGACTGAAAGGTGGTCTACGGCACTCGGACACCATCAGTCGCCAGGGTGGGGATGAATTCGTCGTGCTGCTTCCGAATATTGAGCACGCCGAAGATGCCGCCCTCTCTGCGGATAAGATACTCGCGGCACTTACGCCACCACATCACATTGGTGGGCATGCACTCCATATCAGCGTAAGCATCGGCATCAGCATCTATCCGGACGATGGCCAGGATACGGAAACACTGCTCAAGAGCGCGGATAGCGCGATGTACTATGCCAAGAACGGACGCAACACGTACAAATTCTTTGAACAGCAGATGAATGCGCGGGCCATCCAGCGGCAGTCCATTGAAACCGGCCTGCGTCGGGCACTGGAACGGCAGGAGTTTGTGCTGCACTACCAGCCGGTAATTCATCTACTCAGCGGCGAGACGGTCGGCGTCGAGGCGCTTATTCGCTGGCAACACCCGGAACGCGGGATCCTGTTACCAGAGGAGTTCGTGCCCATCGCCGAAGAGTGTGGTCTGATCCTGCCGATGGGTCACTGGGTGCTGCGCGAAGCCTGTAGTCAGGCCCAGGCTTGGATACAGGCAGGTTTCCCGCCGATTACCGTCGCCATCAACACCTCCGCATTCGAGTTTCGTGGCAAGGACTTTATTGAGAATATCCGCGCGACCCTCGCGGAAACAGGCTTGGCCCCGCACCTGCTGGAACTCGAAATAACCGAAACCGTCCTCATGAGTGACTCTGTATCCACCAATTCCGTACTCAATGCGCTGGTAGGCATGGGGATAAAGCTGGCCATTGACGACTTCGGCACCGGCTACTCCAGCCTCAGTTATCTGCGGCAGTATCCCGTCGATGCGCTAAAAATAGACCAATCGTTTGTGGGTCAGATGACCAGCAGCGCGGACAGTGCCGCCATCGTCAGCGCGGTAATCAGCCTGGGTATAAACCTCAAGAAACGGACGGTTGCAGAGGGTATCGAAACCGCAGAACAACATGCGCTGCTTTTGGCACTCCATTGTGATGAGGGGCAAGGCTATTATTTCTCGCCCCCGGTACCGGCTGGTGAATTTGCTGCGCTCCTGCAATCGGGCGTCCTGCCACTTAGTGAACACCGACACCGGGATACCATCTGAAAGTCCACACGCTGACTCACACTATGTAGCGCTCGGGCGCCTAACCTCACCGAGTATCCAGATATAGTCCGCCTTATCCACCGCGTAACAGGCGCAGGAAGCGTCTTCCAGACCAGCGCGATCGAGAACTGTCACATCCCCGCGGCAATAGTGGATCAGCCCGCGATTCTGCAGTGCAATCGCAGCGGTAGTGACGCCGACCCGGCGCGCACCCAGCATGCCAGCCAGGAACTTGTGTGTGACATGAAATTGATTCGAGTGGGATCGATCCTGGGTCATCAAGAGCCAACGGGCGAGACGCGCCTCCACGACATGGAAATGGCTGCAGGCGGCCGTTCGTGCCAACTGCGTCATCACGACATAAAGGTAGCGATTTAGCAGGCTTTGCAGCACGGGACTACACTGGAGTTCGCGGCGAAACGACACCGCAGTCATACGCAGAGTAGAGCCCGCGTTCTGAACCACAGCGGGCAACGCTGAAGTGGTTGCGCCGAGGATGAGAGGGATCCCGACCATGCCTTCGTTTCCCACCATCCCTACGCTCAGCCCTGCGCGTCGATCGATCGGTGTAATCTGAGCAATGATACTGCCTGTGGGAAAGTACACATGACGGATACGCTCGCCAGGTTCGGCTAAAATATCGGCAAACCGCAATTCGACGGGATCACATCCCAGCAAAAATCGCTCACGCTCCTTACTTGGGAAAGCCTCAAGAATGTCATTGAGAACAGGGACTGGAAGGGCTGAATCTGCGCGAGGCATGCGAATTCTCCTGATGTCTGGGCATCCAGTAAGCTGAGAGGGTACAGGCTCTACCCGATGCCGGACATAAGGTAGGCGCACAATTACCAGTGACGAATCCCGCACAGTCTGCTGTAACATCGGATCATGGTCTGTACGGTGGGATACCTATACTTTCCTGAAATCACCAGCGCCATACTCCGCCCATCGCGAGTCCAGTGGTTGAGATGTTGCCAGCAAAGTTTCCCATATACTCGGTGTACAAAGATAATCTATGGATAATATGCAGATTAACGCCCACATCAGTAGTAAGCGATGTCCTGTCCGGAGCTATACCCACCTCCGACACCGGGGCCAACTGGCCTAATGTTTCTGTGATAAAACGCGCGTTGCCGGTTAAGATACGCTGGACCCCGAGATCAATATGAGGTGTTACGGCCATTTTCCCGACATGATAAACATGGCTAAAGTCGGCACCCGCTGTAGCATCCGTTTCATTGTCCGTCTGGGCGGCATAGTTTAAGTCGAGGAGTGATGTGGCCCCATGCTCCGAAAATCCCGGTTGTGACTGCGAATAGCTTGCCACGCTGGCATTCGGGGTCACCGTCACCCAGGGCGTCTGAATAGCATATCCACCCTGCAGCACAGCGTGTATCATCTGCCCGTGATAATTGCCTAAGGCTGTAGCGCCCGTATTCGGAAGGTTACGCAACCCCTGGATGGATTCACTGGTGTACCCCACCAGTCCCTGCACAAATACGTGATGGTGCTTATATTTGCCATAGAGTGTCGTGCTTATGCTTCCGATGTTCGCTTGGCTACCATCCGCATAGCCTGTTGTTGGCAGGTTCAGTAAGGTATGTACGTACCCCATCGCCACCCCTGCCGTAAAGCCGTGGTGCCGGAAATCCACGCCGCCATAGACACCACCACTTTGATCGGAGAACGCAGATATTCCGGCAGATCCAGTGGCATTGCCGACGTCTCCTAATCCCTGTAACCAGAATCCGGACGGTGACCTGCCATTCTGCGCACTCTGATCCTGCGCGTCTGGGACGGATAAGTTGGCCAATTGTCCTGACATGACGGTCCCCATGGAGTCCAGCATGGTGTGCGCGATCGCCGCCCCTGCGGAACCTTTATCATGCGCAAATACCAGCGTATCCGCCTGCGCCGTCATGTTGATCAATGCGGTAGGAATATCTGCGTAAAGCTGCCCGCCGAGATACGCCGGAGCGTCATTCATGCCCACTTGCCCAGGAGTGGCGGCCAATTGGATGCTGAGCCCGTTTTCATTGGTCGCCAGACTGGGGGTAACATAGGCCGGAAATGGATCATAAACGGTTGTCGAGAATGCTCCTGTAATCCCCCCTCCCGCAGTCAGTATCTGGTACTGATCCCCGGCCACATAACTGGCGCCAGGATCCACTTGTATCAGCAATTTCCCGGCAAGGTTGGCGGTGCCGGAAACGGCCAGCACATCATGCACCGAAGGGGCAACCTCAATAGCCAGCGTACCCCCAGCATTCTGTGTATAGTTGCCGTTGATATGCAGGGTGCCAATGCTGCCGCCGGGAAATACTGTACCATCATTGGTGACATCACCCACGACCGTGCCATGGCCGCGCAAAACGCCCCCTGAAGTCACGGTTATGGCGCTATTCAGGGTAGCCCCAGGGTGTGCTGCATCACCGACTTCCAGCGTGGTCGGTGACGTAACTGTGGAAAACGCAGACACGCCACCGACCATTGAGTAACCCACCGTATTGGAGGCGTTGTCCAGGATCAACGATCCGCCACCGACTATCGTCAGTGGACCGCTCCCGGAAAAACTGCTATTTACCGTGTCAATGTTGCCGTCCGTGTCTATAACACCCCCATTGCTATTCACCGCGACGGGCAACGACAGGTTCAAGTCTTGCGTGGTGAGGAATGTGCCTCCATTCAGCGTGAGTGCGCCACCACCCAAGGCCTCGACATTAGCGACGCCGAGAGTGCCACCCGCAATCGTGGTGCCGCTTTGGTAGGTGTTGCTGCCCGTCAATGTAAGCAGGCCCGGCCCCTGTTGCCAGAGCATGCCATATCCACTGATGGTACCCGGCACCACAATGTTTCCGGCGCTATTAAACGCCAGCGCACCGTTATCGACGACATTGCCCGGAAGATTTCCACCCATGCCCCCATTGCCAATCTGAAGGTCCGTATAGCCATCAATCGTGGTACCTCCGGAATACGTGTTCTCTCCGGAAAGAATGGTGGTACCACCTCCGAAGATCGTCAGGCCACCGGTTGAAGTGCCATTTTCGGGAATGAAATTTCCGGCAAAACGGTTGATGAAGCCGTCATTATTGATCGTTCCACCATTTTGTCCGATAAAAAAAGCGCGACCATCTTGTAATGCTGCCGTGGTCAGAAATGTCCCGTCATTGAGGGTGATGTTACCACTACCCATTTCAGGCTCAGCGCCAATAGCCAGCGTGCCACCATCGCTGACAACCGTGCCACCGGCGTAACCATTGCTACCGGTGAGGGCCAAGGTGCCAGAGCCTTCTTCACGGACGCTGCCTGACCCGTTAATCATACCCGGAAAAGACACTTGTTCAGGCACATCAAAAACAATGGAACCGTTATCCAGAACATTGCCCAGAATGCCACTCTGACTATTGCCGCCATTACCAATCTGGAGCGTGGTGCCCGGCGTGATCGTGGTACCCCCGGTGTAGCTGTCCTCCCCGGTAAATACCGCCGTGCCACCCCCGGTGACGGTGACACCGCCATCGGGGGTGCTGTTCATTGGGATGAAGTTGCCTGCGAAGGTATCCGTATAACCATCCGTATTCAGAGTGCCGCCGTTGAGGCCGATGAAGAACACTCTACCATCTTGTAATGCCGAAGTCGTTTCAAAAGCGCCACCATCCAAGGTGATGTTGCCGCTGCCCAGCGCACTCTCGGCGCCCACGCCCAAGGTGCCACCCGTAACCAGGGTGCCAGCGGTATAACTGTTGCTGCCCGTCAAATATAAAGTGCCCGGCCCCTGTTGCCATACGATGCCCAGGCCACTGATCTGACCCGGAAAGGTGACGTTGCCAGATTGATTGAATGACAAAACGCCGTCATTGAGGACGTTGCCGATAATACTGCCCGTGATACCACCATTGCCCAACTGTAATAGGGTAGAGTCTTCAATATAGGTGTTTCCGGCATAGGTGTTATTCCCGGTCAGCGTCACACTACCGCCCCCTACCACGAATAATCCCCCATTACCTGAAAACGTGCCATTGAATGTGTCGGCATTGCCTACCGTGTCAATGGTTCCGCCATTGCGGACCTCTTGTGCGGTGCTGGCGTTCGCCGTACCGTTGACCCATGCCTGCCCGTCCGCGTTGAGCACATAAGGTCCATTGCCAATCCCGGCAGTGTTCGGGGCACCGTTGCTGTTCACCAATCCGAAATAGTCTGAGGAGGTGCCGAAGTAATCGACGCCATTGATCGTTGAGTGATTCATGTCGTTGAAAAGTTCCATGGCGAGGCTGCCAAAGACGCCCTGCTGCTGTAACTCAGGAGAAACCTGCAAGATTTCGGCGTAGGCTTTGGCGGCAATCGCCGACCAGTTTGCGGTATCGCCTGCTGGCGTGTACGGATCCATCATCATGTACCCGAGGAGCAACGGTTTGCCATAGGTCGCTTGCAGATAGCGGGAAAAGGCGATAACCCGACCGGCTATGGTGCTCATACCCTCCTGCTGGGGGCTGACCACCGTTCCACCAGTAGCTGCGCCGCGCATTTCCTGAAAAGTAATGAAGTTCAGGTACGGCGCGGCCACGCTCAGGGACGGGTAAAAGTTGGACCATTGGGACGCGTTTTCGGTGCTGCCACTATAGACACCGAAGTCTCCGACGCCGGCACTGGTGAGAATAGTCAGGCCAGGATGCTGGGCATGTTGAAGAATCTGTGCCGCCTGGGCGAGCCATGCCCCGAATTGAGCCTCATTACCCACCCCTGGGACATTAAATTCAGGTTGAATCACTACGGACACGGTACCGCTCAACGTGGACAGATAGTTAGCGAGCAGTTGGGTGTTTGCCAGCCACGCTTGTGCATTTTGCTGC
Organism: Acidithiobacillus sp.; assembly: GCF_027322205.1. Taxonomy (GTDB): domain Bacteria; phylum Pseudomonadota; class Gammaproteobacteria; order Acidithiobacillales; family Acidithiobacillaceae; genus Acidithiobacillus. The sequence goes on along the minus strand of NZ_DAHVHY010000029.1, from coordinate 1,821 downwards.
ACATAGCCCCAGGCACCGGAACCCATAGAGCCCAGGTCCCCCAGGTAATAATCAAACAGAACGGGAGCATAACCCTGTTGCATCGACGTTTGCATGCCTGCCATCCAGTCGGTCTGCCAGCCTTTGGTTAGCCATATGCCGAGCGCCTTATTGTTGCTGGGGAATTGCATTTGTTGCAGGAGGGAAGGCGTACTCACGTAGGTATTACCGACCGTATTCAAGGTCATGCTGTCGCCGACCCCAAAGCAGTAGGCGCCCCCGCAAAGAGAGGTCATGGTGGCTGGTGGAGCACCCTGATCCAGCACAATATTGTTATTGCTCGCTAGGCTGCTAGAAGTGCGTAGCGCCCCATTTTGGAGGTCGAGCAACCCGCTGCCCAGAGCAGAGCCGGCGGCAATATCCAGGGTGGAGGCGTTAACCACGATCCCGGCATTACTGGTGTTGCCTGCGCCAGCCGTGATCGTACCACCACCACCGATGAACTGAGGCGTGGCCGTGGCGGCCCATGGGAAACACAACAATGGGAACATCAGCTGACTACATACGATTAACCGTATGGCGTGTGCCAGATTAAAGGTTACGGTCCGATCGGGTGTGCAGTCGGACAGGTATTTGTTGCTTGATGGCATATTAGATAGCCCTTGCTTGTGATTACCATAAAATACAGCACTATGCTGATTTTAATAGATATTATTATGTTGCAATTCAATATATAAAAGCATATTGCTGTGCCGTTGAAGCGCTATGTTATGTACCACACACAGCATAGTCAACAATATTTTCGCTTTATTTTTGGCTAATTTTAACATCTGAAGCCATGGATATATGGAGTATCTATATCAGTATGTTACATCACACAAACAACCAACTTTATGATATATATTGAAAATACAATTGATATAATATGTTCTGCATCGAACATTAAATAATTATTTATGTGTGCGATTGCGTACCATCAATAAATACAAACCATTAAAAACCACCGAATTATTCACGCGGGTATCTACAATGATTGGCTTATAGAATGAGAAATCTGGCTATGATGCGCATTCAAAGCCGCGCCGTGGGCAGTGATAGCCAACTTGGCTCCTGTATGCCCGTCACAGGCTCGATCAGGCTGCTGGTTTTAGCGCGAAGTACAATTTTATCAGTTGGTTACCACACATAGAGGCTGCCGTTTGATATCGTCATAAAAATACGCCAAAATCTCCAGAGTAAATTTGGGCGACAGGAGAGCCGAATGTCATACGCGCACGACCCTCGCCAGAATTATCTGCTTGCCGCACTACCGGCAGATGAGCACGCGGCAGAACTCTTTCCACAGCTGGAAAGAATCCCGATGCCACTCGGCATGGTCCTCCACGAACCGGGACGCCCGCCAACGCACGCATACTTCCCGACCACCTCCATCGTCTCTCTGCTTTACCTCACAGAGGATGGTGAATCGGCGGAAGTAGCCGTGATTGGCAACGAAGGGATTGCTGGCATCACGCTCTTCCTTGGGGGAGAATCCACAATCAACCAAGCCGTCGTGCACAGTGCTGGTTACGGCTATCGGTTACGCGGACAAGCACTCAAGGAGGTGTTTGGTCAGGGTGGTCCAATACAAAGACTGCTGCTGCGGTACACTCAGGCTTTGCTCACGCAGATGGCGCAGACCGCCGTATGTAACCGGCATCATACCCTGGATCAGCAATTTTGCCGCTGGCTGCTGCTGAGCCTTGACCGCCTGCCATTCAATCGTTTGGTAATGACTCAGCAACTGAGTGCGCATTCCGGCGATCGTGGGCAGTGATTCCGCTGATCGTGGGCACCCCCGAA
>NZ_DAHVHY010000028.1 GCF_027322205.1 Acidithiobacillus sp. | reverse complement strand
CCCGCTTTGCTACGGGAATGCCATGAAACGCGGCACCACGGCGGTTTATGGCGCCGGTTTCCTGCAGGGGGCGGCCTTTGTCCTTATTCCTGCCCTCGGTACCACCCTGCGCAGTGCCCCTTATGACATGAGCAACGCCACCTATGGCCTCCTCTATTTTCCGGAGATCATCGGCGCCATTTTGGCAGCGTTAACGGCGGGCAGTATGCACGGACGACTGGGGAGCGCGGGGTTGTTCCGGCTGGGGGTACTCTGTAATGCCGTCGCCATGGGCTTGCTGGTTACCGCCTACTTCACCCACGGTTTTACCATCATCATACTGCTCCTCGCTGAAACCTTTCTGCTCGGTATCGGCTTCGGGCTGACCAATGCCGCTATCAACCGTGCTGCCTCCCTGCTCTTCGCCGGAACGGCGGCGGCGGCCGTCACCATCCTCAATGCCGTCATCGGCGGCGCTACCGCCATCTCGCCAATAATTCTCGCCGGCTTCCAGACCGTTTTGATCTGGGATGTCTGGCCCGCTGTGCTGCTCATTCTTTGGCTGGGGCTGATGTTATTACCCCAAGCCAGGGATTCCGGAGGTAAGGAGCAGGGTGGCTTGAGGGCGTGGCGACGGTCGATGCTCCCCTTCGCCGTGGGGGTAATGATCTACGCCATCTGCGAAGGCAGTTTTGGTAGTTGGGCGAATGTGCTGGTCAGTGTTGACCGTCAGTTGCCTGCGGCAACGGGTGCGCTCGCCCTGTCGCTGTTCTGGGGTGGGATGACCATCGCCCGCTTTGGCCTCGGTGCCATTCCAGATCATCTGATCCATCGTCGCACCGCTTATCTGCTGGCGCCGCTGGGGATGGCCGCCTGTTTCCTCATTATCCCGCACCTGCAGGCGGCAGCGGGGCTGCTCGTCGCTTTCACGGCTGCCGGAGTCGCCTGCGGTATCTACTATCCCTACAGCATGGCCTACGGCATTGCCGCGCACCCGCAAGAAGGCACGCAAATGGCCGGCTTACTGGTCGGCGCCCTCATGGTTGGCGAAGGCATTGGTTCTTTCGGCCTCGGCCCGCTGCAACAATTGATTTCTCTGGGTAATATCTATACTTTGTCAGCGTTCTGGACCCTGCCCCTGCTCTGGCTGGCCTGGTGGAATAGCGGGGTATTCAAAAAGGCGGCTTGATGCGCGTGGTGGCTCGCCACGATTGCGCTTCACCCTGTTTATCCAGACTCTTCCGGTAGTCAATTCCGCGGCTGGGATCGGCTATGGTGCCGCCTCCGGCACCGCGTTCAGACTTTCCACATAATCTCTCATCACCTGATCTGCCACTGTCGTGCGCAATGCCACAAGCAGTATAACCAGACTAAATGCAGCAAGTATCGCCATATCCCAGAAAAAAGGTAAAAGACCTCTGCCACCAAGATTTTGCGGACCGAGATAACTGCAGATCCACAGACCCGCAAAATAGGGTAACACCCACCACGCATAGCGCCATCCCAGGCTTTGGGTACGGCGCTCTTTGGCGAGGAAGTAATGGTAAACCAAAAAAACCACCATCAGGATGGTCAGCGCGCTGAAGGTGAAACTCAGGGTGTCGAGCCCGGCCCAGAAGATAATCCAATTAGCCACCACAAAAGCTGCCGGGGCGAGAATTTCTGCGCCGCGAAGACGAAAAGGACGCACGGCATCGGGCATGGCACGACGCAACTGCAAGAGTACGATCGGCCCCAGACTATAAGAAAGCACCGTCACCGAAGAAATGTATCCCACCAGCTTTTGCCAGGAAGGAAAAGGGAAGAAAAAGAGCGCACCAACCGCATACACTGCCAACAGAGCGATCCAGGGCACGCCACTACCGTTAATCCGCGCCAGCCCTCGCGGGGCACTGCCCATTTCCCCTGCCGCCATGGTAATACGCGCCGATGAAGTGGTGTAAATGAAGGCGGTACCCGCTGGCGACACCAGAGCATCCACATAGAGGATGACACCCCACCAGGCGGCGCCCACGGCTGCGGCCAATGCCGCAAAGGGTCCAGTGAGCCCAGTAAAAGCCAGGTGTGACCATCCCCCATGCGCCAGATCAGCAGGATTCACCGCCATCAGAAACGCAAATTGCAAGCCCTCATACAAGACCGTGCCAATCAGCACCGAACCGATAACCGCTATGGGAATACTGCGCCCCGGATTCCGACTCTCTCCCGCCAGATCGATCGCCTGCCGGAATCCGAAAAAAGAAAAAATAATCCCAGCGCTGGCCACGGCCGTGAACATGCCCTCCAGATCCCCCTGGGAATGATGTAATTGCAGGTTCTCGGGATGCCAGGAAAAGCTCAACAAGACGAAGATAGTGGCAGCCGGAATAATCAGCTTCCACCAGGTCGCCGCACTATTCAGCAACAGCACCCAGCGAATCACCAGGAAATTGAGCAAAACAAAAACACCCAGCAGCAAAATGGCGGCGACAAAACCCCGATCACTGAGCACGCCCGCTTCACCAGCGAGAAAACCCGGCAGATAATTATTTGCGTAAGTGAGCACCGCCGTCACTTCGACCGGCGCGATGGAGACGTAGGAAAAAAACAGAATCCAACTCCAGATGCGACCTAACAACGGCCCATTGCCCAGATGACTGATATGAACAATAGAACCGCTGCGCGGAATCATTGGCCCCAATTCGGCGTACACCAGCGCCAACAACAAGATAGCCACTGCCCCCACCACCCAGGACCCCAGACTCAAGGGCCCGGCCTGCTGCGCCGCATGCAGCGGCCCAAACAGCCAGCCGGAACCCACTATGGCCCCCAGGCTCGCATAAAGCAGCCCAATCGTCCCCCCCTCCCGTCGCAAATGGCCTGCCACCATAACCTAACTCCCTCTTGAATGGTCCGTGTAAATACCCGTTCTCAGCGGGAGTGTAATGCAATCCTGCAGATCGCCCAATGGCATCACGTTTGTTGTGTCGGCCTTGCCCATGGTACAACTAAAACATATTGAACCAATAAATGCTGCTTACCCGGCAAAGGAGAAACGGAGATTGGCAGCCCGCAAAAAAAAGCAAGCCAAATCTGGGCGTGGTCGGTGGGTTATTTTCGGCGTCCTGGCGGTCCTGCTCGCCGCCGTTGCCGTGGGTATTGCCCTTAATCTGCCGCTTCACCTGCGCAGAATCAGCCCGCCAGCGGTGACACCGAACCCGGCAACACCAACGCCGGTCCGACGCGACATCGATCTTGGGTCTTATGGCGTCACCATCACAGACCACGCGGGGAAAATCAAAGCCCTCACTATTCACCCAGTGGCGACCATGCAGGGCAATGGCCCCTGGCAGGACCTTCGCCCTCTACAGAGACAGCTTGACGCACGTATCGCCAACCCCTTCATGGCTTTTCCGGATTTGGCCAGTGTCACCACTTCCACCACCGCCAAGGCTGCACTGGAGCAACAAATTCTGCAAAACATTGCACCGTTGCTGCGCGATGCGGAATCAGGCTGGAAAATCATCGGGATACAGCTGCACCCAGCGCTGCAATCCCTACCCCCCGGAGATTCATGACAAGGCAAAAGGGTTAAAATGAAATATTTAGGCCGCCTGAATCCCCACGATCCATTCTATGCGTATCTGCAAGAGCAGATATTCCCACAATTACGCACAGGACAGCAGCTCCATCAGTTTCGAGTATTCCAGTTTCCGGCATCTAATGAGGTTTTTCTCTACGAGGAAACCCATTCACAGCAGAAAGTCATCGGTAAATTTTTCAACCGTATCGGAAAAGATCCACAACAGGCCTGGGGGCTGGCCCATAACGAATGGCAACATATGCATATGTTGCGCGACTTGGGCCTCAAAACCGAGCGACTGTATATTCCGCAACCCCTGGGAATTTCACGGGATATGAACAGCGTCCTCGTAGAGGAATACTGTCCTGGGCAATCGCTCTCCAGCGTCATTGAAGAGAGCATTGAACATAATGACGCAAAGTTGTTATATGCACGCCTGACGGACCTTGCCTACTTCCTTGCCAAATTACATAACTGGACTGCGCGCTCTGAAACAGTGCGTTTTGATGCCCACTTTGCTTATTTTGACAAGATCATGGAGCGCTTGCAAAGACGCCACCGGATATCTGCCCGTCAGACCGGCGAACTTTATCATTACCGGGAGCGCTGGCAGCAGATGGGCAGGATGTGGGCAGACCGGCAAGTTCTGATCCATGGCGATGCCACGCCCTCCAATTTTCTCTTCGCAGCCCATCGGCGCACCATCGCCATTGATCTGGAACGTATGCAGTTTACCGATCGCGCGTATGATCTCGGCATGATTGCCGGGGAAATAAAACATCATTTCATGCGCACCACCCATCATGGAGAGCATGCCGAACCATTTATCGGTCATTTTCTCTGGGAATACAGCACCCATTTTCCGGACCGCCATGCGGCTTTTGCATCGATTACTGAGCGAATGCCCTTTTACATGGGCATGACCCTGTTACGCATCGCCCGTAATTCCTGGCTTGACTGGCGCTACAGCCAAGCCCTGGTCCACGAAGCCATTCACATTCTGCGGAGGTAACACCATGTCCATACGCGCCGTCTGTTTAGATCTTTATGGCACCATGATCAACATTGAAACCAATGAAGAAATGGAAGAGATTTATCGGGGCATTTCCCATTACCTCACGTATCATCGGGTCTTTATGAACCGGCGAGAGGTCCGGGAACGCTACTTCGCCATCATGAAGGAGAGAAAACGCCAATCCGCTGAACGATATCCGGAAATAGACGTCGAGGCGATCTGGCACACCTTGCTTATCCAGGAGAACAGCAAACCGGTCAAAGGCCGGGAAAGACTGGCAAAAGAGTTGGCACGCCTGCACCGTGCCCTCTCCCGCACCCGCCTGGAGCGTTACGATGGCATTAAGCGCACGCTGAAAAGCCTGCAGGAAACCTACCAACTGGCCACCATTTCTGACGCACAACGCTGCTTCGCCCTCCCCGAAATGCGCGCGCTGGGTATTAAGAAATATTTTGATATACGAATTATTTCCAGTGACTACGGTTATCGCAAACCAGACTCTCGATTATTCGCCATGGCCGCGGAGCAATTGGAAGTGGCTCCCCATGAAGCCATTTATGTCGGCAATGACATGTATCGGGATATTTATGGCGCCCAACAGGCGGGGATGAAAACCATCTTTGTGGATTCCAATCAGGGCAGCAAGTCTTATAACGACGTAGCACCCGACTACTTTGCCAAAGATTTTTATCAGGTTCTGGATGGCGTCGGATTTCTGGCACAGAAGCATGGGGATGACTGATCAAGGTTTTGCCTGCGCCGCAAAAGCACGTGATCCACACCAGCTGTCTAGTCTTCGGGATCGCAAAAACAATAACCAATACCCTGTTACTGAGGACGCACCTCGTCCAGTTCCGCAGCGTGTTTGAAACTGGCTTCACATTCTAACTCGCTGGCCCATTGAGGGTCTCAGGGGTGTCTCACGGATATTTATGAGGGGTCATCATGAAATAGTTGCACAAACTGCAACCCGCTAAAAGATCATTGGTCGAGAACCCATGCTATATTACGTGATCTACGCTACAATGCGGAGAAGTTTTTGTCATTATAGAGGGCAGATGGGTTATGCACGCCGTCCTATTCCTCCGAACTGACCAGGGGGCCAAGAAATTTTCCGTATCGCGTTGCATTGGAAGGATACTTAGTAAGGGCGTAATTGCTCATGTTTATCGCGCATTAGCGGTGTGGATCTGGCACGACAGTCACCGCCATTCTACAGACCTTCACCGTCAGCATACATGATGGCTCAGATGGACCTGGAGGCTAAAACTTGGCAGACGACTATCCGGTTATTACTCCTTACCCGGATGCGTTGTGATCCTTATGGTTGTTTTTCACCTTTTATGAACAGCATGCAGGAACGATGATACCGGAAACTGCCATTCTCTATCTCTTTGTGGCGGCCTCATTGCTATCGGTACTGGCAAACCGCTTTCGCATACCCTATACCGTGGCGTTGGTACTGGGTGGTCTTATATTGGGGGCATTGCATCTGTTTCAGGCGCCGGTGCTGACCCATGATCTGGTATTCACCCTCTTCCTGCCTGGGCTGATTTTTGAATCGGCCTATCACCTCTCTTTCAGCGCCCTGTGGCGTGACCGTCTGGCCATATTTGGCCTGGCGGTGCCCGGGGTGCTTATTTCCATGATCGTGACCGCCTTCGTCTTTCTCTGGAGCAGCCAATACCTGCCCGGTTTATCAAATATGGTCATGCCCGTCAGCATCGCGCTGGTATTCGGCGCTGCGGTGGCAGCCACCGACCCGATTTCTGTGGTCTCCATGTTTCGCAAACTGCAAGCACCGGCACGGCTGACTTTTATAGTAGAGAGTGAAAGTCTGCTCAACGACGGTACAGCTATCGTCTTTTTTACCCTTTTCCTTGCACTGGCAGAGGGCAAAATGGTATCTGTTTCGGCATTGAGCATTCAGTTTTTCGCCGTGGTCGGTGGTGGCGCTCTGGTGGGCATAGTCATCGGCTGGCTGAGTTCCGAAATCATCAAACGGGTCAATGATGGCATGGTCGAAATTACCATCACCATTCTCGCGGCTTATGGCAGCTTTCTCGCAGCGATGCAAATGGATTACTCCGGCGTCATTAGCACCGTCGTCGCCGGACTGATCTGTGGCAATTACGGGGCCAAACGAGGAATGACGGCATCCGTCAAAATGGCGGTCGACACCTTCTGGGAATATATCGGTTTTGCCCTGAATTCACTCATCTTTCTGCTCGTCGGCTTCACCATCCACCTGCCTGACCTGCTCAGTATCTGGCCCCTGATTCTGGCCGCTTATGTGGCAGTCACTATTGCCAGAGCCGCAGTCATTTACGGAATGAGCGGATTATTGAGCCGCACGCGGGCCAAAATACCTGCCGCCTGGAATTTTGTGCTGGTTTTGGGCGGGATACGCGGGGCACTGTCCATGGTACTGGCCCTGAGTCTTCCTCACAATTTCCCGCATCGTGCGCTGCTGATCAACCTCGTCTTCGGTGTCGTATTACTGACCATCCTCATTCAGGGACTGAGCATTTCGCCTCTGGCACGGATCCTCAAAATACTGGGCGGTAGTCAGGCCTCTCAGGATTTTGAAATGCAACGGATGCGCGTCGTCCTGGCGCAAGTCGGCAATCACGAGATTGGGCAACTACGGCAGGAAGGATTGCGGGACGGACACGCGCTGGACGTGCTGGCCACCTATTACCAGCGGGAGCAGGAAGATGCCGAAAAGAAACTGGCCAGTCTGGATAAACGGGACGACAAACTCGTACTCCAGGGTGATTTTTCCCGGTTGTATCGGCGCCTGCTCCTTAAGGAGAAACAGAAAATTCTTGATGCCCGCGAAGAAGGCATGCTCAGCGAGGCCAGTTGCGATCAGATGCTCGCCGATATTGACGCCAAACTGCTGGAGATAGAATCACAGCCAGAAACCGTTATGGAGCATCTATTAGCGATGCAGAAGTCTGCGGAGGAAATCACCACAACGTGACTTCTTTAACATTACAATCCAGCTTGAGCAACAGGCCTATAACACAACCCGCTGCCCGAATGTAGATACAATACCAAGGATAGCCCCCGCCAAAGGACGCGTATCCGTATCTGCTGAGAGCACCAGCATCAGAAGCACATCTGCTCCCACTGGCACAAAGAGCGCTGCATGCCGGTTACAGCGAATGCTGATTTCCTGCGCTGTGCATTCGGCAAGACCCGCGCTGATATGCTCTGCAAGACGCATAACGGCAGCACCGGCAACACCGATAAGACTCTGGTCCGCCACCGTTTCTCCCTCCTGAAAAATCACCACTCCTTCGTTGGAAATCAGTGCGACACCTTGTATTTCCGGCGACATGGCGCCGAGTTGCGCATAGAGATCGTTAAACATTTCCTGATTCAAGCTGCACCTCCTTCAGAGATTCTCGGGAACAGGAAACTGAAAGTCCTTCTGGGTCAATAGGTCAGGTCCCGATTCCAGCCCCTCAAACCAGTCGAGGAAAGCCGTGACCGTCTCCCCTCCTTTAAAGGAGGCGCCATGCTGCGGCACAATCCACTCGATATCCATACCCCGCACCATATTAGTCCAGAGTCTGCAAACCTTCTGACCTCCCATATAACGGTGGTGGAAGTCATCCATGCCTGATGCAGCGCGATGCGACTGAAACGCTTCCGCACCTTCGATCACCTTGGAAGCATCATGTCCACTGACCAGATTAGCACCCAGATCTCCAGAGAACAGAATCTTACTCATCGGATCGTAAAGCTGGAAATTACCCACTGAGTGCATGTAGTGCGCGGGCACGACAAAAAGTTCCTGCCCCGCCAGATTGATCCTCATGCCCTGCGGCGGGATGCCGATGACTCGCCCTGCGGTCATCCCCTTAGAGCAAAAATGTGGCAAGAAACGGGTCCATTCATTGGCGATGAGAATCTTCGCGTCGGTGATCAGCAGCCAGCCATTGGCAGAAGCAACAATATCCGGGTCCTCGTGAGAGGCAAACACATAATCGAGATGCGCCGGCAGGAAATAGCTCGCCATCTCTGCCAGCAGGTTCTTGTACGTAAGGTTACCGCCGGGGTCGAGCAGCATCCCTTCCCCATTATTAACAATAAGGAATTGATTGGCCTGGATCCCCTCGCCCTCCACCAGATCAGTGAAGGCAATGCATTTATGCGTTCCGTCGTCATACAGCAACTGGGACATTATGGGCTCCTATGCAGGTGATGCCGACCCTGTTATTAAGCAGGGCAACAGAGTTAAAACATTATAAATAAATATAACCATATTATTTCATAATATTGTATCTTTCAAAAACGTTATCAAAAAGCGCCCCCGCACAGCAACCCATCTGGGTGGTTTTTTTACTCCGATGGGAATCCTGAGGGATGAAATTGGCCCTGCCGGGCTGAGTGCCGGGGCTTGGCCATGCTTGCATAGCGATGATGCCTCCTTTACAATACGCTCATTCAGTTGAGCTGAGATCAGCGCAGCGCGAATCAGAACGCTCCCTCCATCAGGAGGTTTGGGTACGACAGGTCTCCTGATCGTGCCTTTTTTATTTTGAACTGCCACTTTTTCAGAGGTCGTGGAATTTATGGGTGAGATAACGAGAGCGCTCATCAGCGTTTCCGATAAACGGGGCGTCGTGGAATTTGCCCGGCGGCTGCAGGATTTCGGCGTGGAAATACTCTCTACCGGTGGCACCGCCAAGGTCTTGATGGCCGATGGTGTCGCGGTGCAAGAGGTAGGCGACTACACCGGTTTCCCGGAACTGCTGGAGGGCCGTCTCAAAACCCTGCACCCCAAAATCCACGGTGGACTGCTGGCGAAGCGCGACAATAGCAATCACATCCGGCAAATGGCCGAACATGGCATTCCTGCCATCGATCTCCTCTGCGTCAATCTTTATCCCTTCGCCGAGACTGTCGCCAGCGCCGATTGTACACTGGAAGAAGCCATCGAAAACATCGACATCGGTGGCCCGACTATGCTCCGTGCGGCAGCGAAGAACTGGGAGAGCGTCACCGTCCTCGTCGACCCCAATGACTATCCCGCCGTGCTGCAGGAGATGGAACAGAGTTACGGCGGCATCGGTGCCAGCACCCGCTTCCGTCTGGCTACCAAGGTCTTCGCCCACACCACGCAATATGACGGTGCTATCGCCAACTATCTTTCCAGATTCAATCCCGATGGCAGCCGGACAACCTTCCCACAAACTCTGTCCCTGCAATTTGAGAAAGTCCAGGACCTGCGCTACGGCGAAAATCCCCATCAGTCCGCTGCTTTCTACCGCGACGGCAGTGGCGGCGGACTAGCGGACGCTCATCAATTGCAAGGCAAGGAATTGTCTTACAACAACATCGGGGACGGTGATGCCGCCGTTGCGCTGGTGATGGAATTTGCCGAACCCGCCTGTTGCGTGGTGAAACATGGCAACCCCTGCGGTGTAGCCGTGGGAGCAGATATGCTCAGTGCCTATCAACGCGCGTGGGCTGGCGATCCAGTATCCGCCTTTGGCGGCATCATCGCCTGTAACCGGCCGCTGGACGCACAGACTGCCGAGCTCATGAGCGGCCAGTTCATCGAGATGGTACTGGCACCCGCCATTTCGCCCGATGCCCGGCCCATTCTGGCCAAAAGGAAAAACCTGCGGGTGCTCGCCTTTGACGATGGCAGTGCCTGGCGACGGACAGGTTGGGATTACAAGCGCGTACGTGGCGGTCTGCTGGCGCAGGACTTTGATCAGGCCATGGAACAGGAAGCGGACTGGAAGATGGTCTCAAAACGCGCGCCGACAGCTCAGGAAGCACGCGACCTCGCCTTTGTCTGGCGGATCGGTAAATATGTGCGTTCCAACGCCATTGTCTATGGCCGCGAAGGCCAGACCGTCGGCATTGGTGCCGGGCAGATGAGCCGGGTGGATGCGGCCAAGTGCGGTGCCGCCAAGGCCCTGGAACTGGGCTTCGATCTGCACGGTGCGGCGCTGGCTTCCGATGCTTTTTTCCCCTTTCGCGATGGGGTCGATACGGTCGCCGCAGCGGGGGTGAAAGCCATCATTCAGCCTGGTGGCTCGATCCGCGATGCAGAAGTCATCGCCAGCGCTAACGAACACGGCATCGCCATGGTCTTCACCGGTGTCCGCCATTTTCGCCATGGTTAAGGAGGGGACACCCATGGGTGTCAAAGTGATGGTTCTCGGCAGCGGCGGGCGGGAACATGCCATTGCCTGGAAGATGGCCCAGTCGGTGGCAGTGGCTGAAGTTTACTGTGTACCGGGCAATCCTGGCACCGCTGAAGAGATCAAGGTCCGAAATCTGGCTTTGAAGCCGACCGACGCCGATCAAGTGGTCGCTGCTGCCCACGCTTTGGATATTGCGCTGGTCGTCATTGGTCCCGAGGCGCCCCTGGTAGTGGGCGTAGGTGATGCCCTGCGTCGAGCCGGCATTCCGGTCTTCGGTCCCAATGCTGCAGGCGCCATGCTCGAGGAGAGCAAGGCGTACGCCAAAGCCTTCATGGAGCGTCACGGCATCCCGACCGCCCGTTACGGGCGTTTTACAGACCGCGGCCCAGCACTTGACTATCTGCGCGACCATCCGTTGCCTGTGGTGGTCAAGGCCGATGGTCTGGCGGCAGGCAAAGGAGTCGTCGTGGCTTTGGAGCACGCAGAAGCGGAGGCCGCCGTGCATCGGTTTCTGCAATGGGGTCCCATTGTCATCGAAGAATTTCTGGAGGGTGAAGAAGCCAGTTTCATCGCCATAGTGGTGGATGGTCAGGTCCTGCCGCTGGCGGGGTCGCAGGATCACAAGCGTCTGCTGGACGACGATCAGGGTCCCAATACCGGCGGCATGGGTGCCTATTCCCCTACCCCCATCCTCGACACCGCCATGAGCGAGCGGGTACTGCGTGAAGTGATGTGCCCCGCCGCGCAGGGACTGGTGACAGATCGCACACCGTACTGCGGCTTTCTCTACGCAGGACTGATGATCAGTACCGCCGGACCCAAGGTGCTGGAGTTCAACTGCCGGCTGGGTGATCCGGAGACACAGCCGCTGATGATGCGCTTGCGTTCCGACCTTTATACGCTGTTGCTTACTGCAGCTCGCGGCGATCTGCTGCCTAAAACCCTGGACTGGGACAGCCGTACTGCCCTCTGTGTAGTACTGGCTGCGGCCGGTTATCCCGAGCACCCACTGACAGGTGACCCGATTCTCGGTCTGGATACCATGCATGGGAATGCCGTCAAAGTTTTCCATGCCGGCACCGCAACACGCGACGACACGGTCATCACGGCGGGTGGACGGGTGCTTGGTGTTACGGCACTGGGAGACAGCCTGACGATTGCACAACAACGGGCTTATGCCGCCGTCGCCAATCTCCACTGGCCCGGCCTGCAGTATCGGCAAGACATCGGTCACCACGGTCTACGCCGGTCCTGAGTTGGTTTTCGGCTAATGCTACCCCGCTATCCACGCCGTCAGGATATTCGCCGGGGGGTAGCGCATTTACGGCGCGGCGGAGTCATCGCCTATCCTACGGAGGGCGTCTGGGGACTGGGCTGTGACCCGCGCCAGCGCCGTGCCCTGCGCCGGATTCTGGTCCTGAAGGGGCGGCCACAACATAAAGGCGTTCTTCTGGTAGCAGGCCGGGCGGCAGAAACCCGACGCTACTGGTCTGCGCAAGGAATAGACCCAGCTCGGCTGGCACAGTTCTGGCCCGGAACGACACTGGTACTTCCCGCCACACCGAAGGTTCCCTTCTGGATACGCGGACACCATAAAGGCATTGCGGTGCGGATCAGTACCCATCCGGCCATTGCCACGCTATCCCGCGCCTTTGGCGGCGCCATGGTCTCCACCAGCGCCAACCCGGCAGGCCGACAACCGGCCCGCAGTCTGCGCACTTTATACCGCTACTTTGGCGGCTCCTTGTGGGTGTTGTCAGCCCGGCTGGGGCACCAGCGTCGCCCCAGCCGCATTATTGATGCCCGCAACGGCCATATCTTACGAGGGTGAACACATGCAACAGCCATCCTTAGACAGAATAGAAACCTTTCTCCGCAACTTGCAGGATCGCATCTGCGACGCCTTGGAAGTAGCAGACGGCGTGGCAAAATTCCGCGAAAATCATTGGGAAAGACCTGGCGGCGGTGGCGGCCGCACCCGGATGATGGCGGATGGCGCCCTCATTGAAAAGGGGGGGGTCAACTTCTCTAAGGTCAACGGCGACCAGTTGCCGCTCTCCGCGACTGCCCATCGCCCCGAACTGGCCGGACAGAGCTTCACCGCCCTCGGGGTTTCACTGGTCCTGCATCCGCGCAATCCTTACGTCCCTATTGTCCACATGAACTACCGCTTTTTCTCCGCGGGACCCGTGTGGTGGTTCGGCGGCGGCGCCGACCTCACCCCCACCTATGGTTTTGCCGAAGATGCCCAACATTTTCACCGCGCCCTCGAAGCCGCTTGTGATCGCCATGATCCCAGCTTTTATCCGCGCTTCAAGGCCTGGTGCGACGATTATTTCACTATTAAACACCGCCAGGAAATGCGTGGCGTCGGCGGGATCTTCTTCGACGATCTCAGTGGCGATGCAAATCTCCTGCAGGCCTTCTGGGAAGATGTGGCCAACAGTTTCCTCGACAGCTATCTGCCCATTGCCGCCCGCCGCCGGGACCTGCCCTACGGCGAACGCGAGCAGCAATTTCAGCTCCTGCGCCGGGGGCGCTACGTGGAATTCAACCTCGTCTATGACCGTGGCACGCTCTTCGGCCTGCAGTCCGGCGGGCGCACCGAAAGCATCCTCATGTCCCTGCCGCCCCTGGCAGCCTGGGTCTATGACTGGCAAGGCGAAGCCGGTAGCCCTGAAGCCCGCCTCAAGGAAGACTTCCTCACACCCAGGGATTGGGCATGAGCTACGGTCTGCTGCGCCCCCTGCTTTTTACGCTGGACCCGGAGCGTGCCCACACCCTGAGCATCGCTGCGCTGGAAGCATTGGGGCACATGCCGCAGAGCCTGGCGCGAGTTACCCGACGCTACCGCGTCAGCGATCCGCGTCTGGCGCAGGACTTTTGGGGTCTGCATTTTCCTAACCCTGTGGGCCTCGCCGCAGGCTATGACAAGGACGCCCGTGCTACTGCCGCCCTCCCCGCCCTCGGCCTCGGCTTCATCGAAATCGGCACTGTGACCCCGCGCCCGCAACCGGGTAATCCGCGTCCCCGGGTCTTTCGTTATCCGGCACAGCGGGCGGTCATCAATCGCATGGGTTTCCCCGGTGAAGGGGCTGCAGCGGTAGCTCAAAGGCTGGCGGCACTATCCAGCCACCCTATACCCATTGGCCTCAATCTCGGCAAAAATAAGGACACCCCGCTGGAGCAGGCACAGGACGACTATATCGCCGCGCTGGAACTGCTCTTTCACTATGGCGACTATCTCTGCGTCAATGTCAGCTCACCCAACACACCGGGACTGCGCCTGCTACAGGGAGAGAAAGTTTTACGGGAACTGCTCAGTGCTATTGCTGCAGCCAACCAACGTCTGGCGGAGCAGCATCAACGCCCGCCCCTGCCTCTGCTCCTGAAAATCGCTCCAGATCTGGGTGACGATGACCTCAACGCCATCGCTGCTCTGGCCTTAGGCACGAAACCTCTGGTGGATGGTTTTGTCGCCACCAATACCACTGTAGGACGCCTGGCCTCCCAACCCGAACTCTCCGAATGCGGCGGCCTGAGTGGTGCACCATTGCTGAAGCAATCGAATGCCGTCATCGCGCAACTCTATCGTGCAACTCGGGGACAGGCACCCATCATCGGCGTCGGTGGCATCCTCAGTGCGGCCGATGCCTATGCCAAGATCCGGGCGGGTGCCAGTCTGTTACAGATCTATAGCGGGCTGATTTTCCGGGGACCGGAACTGGTACGAGAGATTCTTGAGACACTGCCGGAGCTATGGTTGAAGGATGGTTATCCCGATCTTGCGCATGCGCGGGGTAGTGCCACCTGATATCCTCTCCGCCCACAGCATCTGAACAGTGAACATATTAACCCGTTAAAAACGGGTTTCATGAGTCATCATTAATAACACCGGTTATTCAGGCCAATTAAGGGTATTTTCCATGATTCATAAAATCCATATTATCGGCTTCATAACACGCCTACATGACACTTTTATGAAGATGTTATGACGCTCTCCCTACAAATAACAATTTTATCGGGAATACAGCAGATGACGAATAATCTGCATGGCAGCCACTTCCCTTCAACGCACGCAAAGCCCTTGTTCTTTTGCCGAACGGCGCCGATGGCAGAATTAACGGCGCTCTGTTCGCTGATCAATGGAGTATATCGGGGAGAATCTGCCAAAGCGGGATGGACGACAGAGGCGGATTTACTGGATGGCCAGCGCTGTGATCAAGCGATGCTCGAAGAGTTGGCCACAAAATCGAATAGTTGTTTAGTGATTGCAGCGAGAAAAAAGGAAATAATTGCCAGCTGTCATTTACAACTTGCTGAAGCAGGGGTGGCCGAATGCGGGATGCTTGCGGTTACTCCGACATGGCAAAATCAGGGCGTGGCTAATGCGTTGTTACATACTGCAGAGGAATATGCCCGAAGCACTTGGGCGGGTCAGCGTATGCGTCTGTGGGTTATCAAACAGCGTCCTGAAGTGGCCGCTTATTATCAGCGGCGCGGTTATGCATTTACCGGTAGCACCCTGCCCTTCCCGGATGATAGTCGTTATGGCATACCCAAGGTTGCCGGGCTTTGCCTTCTCGCTATGGATAAGGCATTAACGTTGCCAGCCTAGCCGGTCAGACACTGAAGCTCTTGGGTTTCTGATCCCAGTCAAAGGCACCCATCATGTCGTAGGCATCGCGGTCGCGGTGGTTGAGGGCTTGCAGACCAAAACAGGTTCCAATGAACTTGAGGATGCTTGCAGTGCTGGCCATATGATGATCCACCAAGCCCTGACGCGCCCAGGGGCTGATGAGCAATGCTGGAATTCTGGTGCCAAATCCATAATCATCCACCACTTCAGGTGGCAAAGAATCCCAGAAACCACCACCCTCGTCATAGGTGATGAAAATAGCCGTTTTATCCCAGGCTGGCCCCCCGGCGACGGCGCGCACCAATTTCTCCACCCATTCCATACCATAGACCGGCGCGCAGTTCGCAGGATGTTCATCGTGGACAGCGCTGGCTTTGATGAAGGAGACGCCGGGTAACTTGCCGCCATGCGCATCCGCCAGAAAATCGTCGCTATCCCGTATATGTCCAGCCTTTACATATTCCGGCCAACGCGGATAGTACTGGAAGGGATTATGGTGCGCGACATATAGCTGACCGGTATCGATCACTGCCGAGCCATCGCCGGGACCAAAAGCAGTCTTAAGTGCCCAGGGCTTCACCTGATCCCAGTTTTCGTTGTACCAGGCCCAGGACACCCCGGCATCATCCAGACGATCGCCAATATTGCCATAGGTCTGCGCTTCCGGCGGCGGAGAGATTTTCAGTGCCTTCACATCATCGGCATTAGTCGGACCCTGCACCGGCGGCAGGTCGTTGACCATAATCTTTTTATGGTCATAGGGCAGATCGAAAAAGGCGTGTTCCACACCAGCTTCTTTCGGATCAAAGGGCGCACACGCATCTTTCGGTGCATTGGGATAGACACAGGATCGCGCCGCCACCAGATAGAGGGCATTGCCAGTACTGCCACCACTCATCGCCTGATAAAAATGATCAAAAAGCGTGTACTGATGGGCAACTCGATGATAAAAAGGCAGATCTTTATCGGTGTAATGTCCGAGTACCGGGCCACTGGGACGAGCCAGATCAAAAGCGATTTGCTCCGGGCTCATTTTTTTGAATTCATCCCGCGATAAATGGGTTTTGCTGCCGCCCGCCAGCGCTACAAAACGATCCATCTTACCGTTATGAATCTCCGCCATCATGCGGAAAAACCGATGCTTGGGATCCCAATGCACATTGCCCTTGGCCGGAATATAGGGTGCCATGTGGAAAGGTTGATTGGGCAATTGCACATTCTGGAAACCCGGAATATCGATAGGTAACGGCAAATCATCATAAGCAATGCCCGCCGGATTTTTCTGTAAACCGAGAAAATGACGATCAATCTTCCCTTGAGCGTCCAGTAAATTGATAACCTGCTGCCCATTTTTCGGCTGAAAAGTACCAAAATAATGGTCAAAGCTGCGGTTTTCCTGAAAAATCACCACCACATGCTTAATCTTCTGGCGCAGACGATTTTCGCCGCTGACCCCAGCGGCATGCGCCACCCCCATCAGATGCGGGGCGGTGATAACTGCACCACTCGCCAGTCCCAATTGCTTCAGAAACTGTCGACGATTTTGCTGCCCCATAAAAAACACCCTCGTTTAATGATTGAGTAATTACCTGCCATTCTGATAGCCAAGGCAGAATATGCGCCGCGCTCCAGAAATTATCACACCAGCACTACGAGGAGTGGCTTGATAAATGCACTTCCACATTAAAATTGCTGGCATGTTTCGGCATATTCTTGGTAAATGGCGGATAAGTACCCGCTTCTACCGATTTCAGCGCCGCCCTATCAATAGATCCCACACCACTGGATTGGGCAATTTTCGCCCACAGCAGTTGGCCCGACGGCGTCAGCCGAAAGGTGATCACGGCGGTGCCACTCAAATGCATCAGCCGGACAGCCTCCGGTACATGGGCATCGGCCTGAACCCGGGCGCGCACCATACCAGCATACTGATCTACCGCTGCTTCACGTGCAGCCATACTCGGCGCCGGAGGGGGCGGGGGCGGGGGCGGCGTGGTTACCGGCGGACTAGGCGGTACCACTGGTGCCGTAGGCAACGGTGTTTTGGCCATTAACGGCTTGGGCGCAGGCGCGTGATGCACTACCGGCTTCGGCTGCGGAATGGGATGAGGTATCGGCTTAGGCACAGGCTTCGGATGCACTACCGGCTTCGGTGGCGGTGGCACCGGCTTGGGTTTAGGAGGTGCCGGTTGCACCATATGAATGGCGATGATCTTCTTTACCATCGGCTTGGGTGGTGGCGTATTACCACTCGCCCAGATCAATCCACCCACTAACAACACCTCCAACACAGCGCCGACCAGCAACGCGCGCCCGAAGTGCCCTTCCGGCTTTTGCGGACGTTGCGGTGCCCAGGATGGATCACTGACGATTGTATTCACCGATTATCTTCCTCCTCAAATTACGTTTTCGACACTCGATCCTGACAAAAAATTCAACCAGTGCGGAGGGATGATCTTTTGAGAGGACCCCCTAATAATCAGATTTTTTTGCGCCGATTTGTCTAGTTACTGATAGGCTCTATATACTTTTCCTAATTACTCGCTTTCGCGGCAATCCCGATATCACTCACCCCGGCCTTCTGACAGCGATCCATCACATGAACGAAGTCCTGAAAGGGCACCCCTTTGTCGGCAGCAATGGTGATCTGGGTTTTACTGGGATCACCATCAGCAGCGAGCATTTTCTGCAGACCGTCGAGATTATAGTGATGACCCTTCACATCCACCGATCCATCCTTATCGATATTGATGGTGTAGTGCGGGCGCGGAAGCTGCTGCGCCTGACTGGAGGCTGGAAGCTGCAAATTCAGGCCCTTATCGGGGATCATTTGCAGCGTGATCATGATAAAAAACACCAGCAGGAAGAGCATGATGTCAATCATGGGGATGATCTCCACCCGGCCCTTCTTCTGCTCGAAGTAACGGCGCTCCATCAGCTGGCCCTTGCCACAGACAACACTTCACTGCGCTGCTTATCACTGTTGTCCGGCGTAATCATGGGCTGACCGTCCATCCGATTGAGCAGCATGGTCTTTACGGAATCCAGTTGCAGGAGAATCTGCCGCACCTGATTGTTGAAAGCATTGAAAGCCACCAGACCGAGCATAGCGATAAACAGGCCAGTTGCCGTGGCGACCAGCGCGTCAGCCACACCACCGGTGACCGCCGTAGGCGCGTGTCCCGGAGCAGCCAGCACCGAAAAGGCATGGAACATACCGATAATCGTGCCGAACAAACCCAGCAGCGGCGCTAAGGTGATGATAGTGTCCAGTAACCACAGACGACGATCCAGTTGCGGCGCCAACACCAGCACACTTTCTTCGAGACGGCTGGCGAGGGCTTCGCCCTTGACTTGTCCGTGATGGGAAGCGGCCATTCGCAGCAAAGTGGCTTCGGGCAGGTCTCCGGCGCTTTCGGTCATTTTATTAAGCGTTTCACGATCCAGCCGACCATGGCTACCCAGCTCCTGTACGAACACCAGCCCACGCAGAATGGTGCGACGCAGGTACCAAAAGCGATCTACCATCACCGCCAACTCAACCAGCAGCAGAATGCCGAGTATGTAAAGAACGCCATCTGAATAGTTGGCGAGATGAATAAGATATTGCAGGTTCATAGGAGTCCCTCTTCAAACGAAGGAGTCACCATAGCAAATCAATGTGACAGTTTTATGAACCTTTTATGACAATTTTATATCAATGGCATTTTTCTGCGGCAGGCTCAGGTGATCGCCAAAATCCATGGCTGTTTCCAGCTACTCCGCAGCGCCTGCCTTTTCCACACACCTCCGCAAACTATGCATCTGTGCCGCTGCAGCATTCTCCTGGATAAAATTAAGACCATCGCTCAATATATTCGCAGTCTTGCGGCGCTGTCACGATGGTTCCTATCGAGTTTGAATCTTACGATAGGCTGCATCATTAAGCATGGCACTTTCATGAAGCAGTTAGACCACAAGCTCAGTGGCGCGCGGACAAAGCCCCACAACACCACACTGGAGCTACCAGAAGCCATGAGGCGAGGAGATCTGGCAACCCAAACCCAGTCATGGAAAAAGGTGGATTACTTACTACTGTAATGGGATTGTTTGCTGTTCAGGCTGCTGTGGCACCGTTGGCTGGCTGCTGGTCGAGGGCACGCCCCCCGCCGGAGCTTCAGCACTGGCAGCCATTCCCAGTCGCTGCGAAAGAAGTTTTTGGAACTGCAAAGACAATGGCTTGTCACCAAAAGTGCCAATGCGGATATTGACCTTGGTAACATCCGTCGCCATGGAAGTCAGCGTCACCTTAGCCGTCTGCCCATCTTGGGTAGTACCTTCAATCAAATACTCAGAAGGACCCTTGCGGATTTCACCATTATAGCGAATGCCCATTTCTCCGAATGTCGCACGGGACGCCGCACTGACCTGACTCATCGAAGTCGGGTAGAACGCGTAGAAATTGGCGACCCCACCGTTCTCCACGTAAGCCACCGCTCCACCACCAGCTCCGGCTGCAACGAGCGCCACACACCCGCCAAGCGGCAGCATCGCCACCGCACCTGCTGCTGCCACCGCCAACCACGCCAACCGCCGTTGCATCGCCATACCAACCCCCTAGCTCCGTGAAAAAAGCGGAAAACTGGTTACAAAAAAACCCGGAGAAACCGGGCTTCTTCAGTTTTTTGGTACCGAGAGTCGGACTCGAACCGACACGATGTCACCACCACCGGATTTTGAGTCCGGCGCGTCTACCAGTTCCGCCATCCCGGCAAAATACCAGCGTATATAATAAGAGGTCTGCCCGCCCTAAGCAAGACCGCGCAAGCCATCAAAAATTAACGCCATCCCCAGCCTGGGCCTCCCCACCAACCCCACAAGGCCCACCGTACCAACCCCCCGTTAACGAAGACCATACTCGTGGCGAGTTCAGGTTCTTCTATGTTTACAGACAACCGCCACAGTGTAGACCATATTCCTGAGCACATTACTGCGTCAATCGGTACTTTCACCGGCACCGCCCAAACCAGCGGCAACTTTTTCGGCAAGCCCCAGTGTCCGTTTACACGGCCCAAGACAACTCCGCACAGAGCCCACCACCGGCGGAATTAAAAAGACGCAAGCGCATCCCCTGCGCTTCTGCCAATTGACGGGCAATGGCCAAACCAAGGCCACTGCCCTCACTATGCCCCCGCGCATCATCCAGACGAATGAACGGCTCAAAAACTTTCTCCAGGTCCGCCTCCGGAATTCCCGGGCCGGCATCGCACAGGCATAACAGGAGATGCCCCGGCGTTTTCTTAAACTCTGCCGTCATCCTCCCGCCACCGTAACGCAAAGCATTATCTAAAAGATTGGACAGCAGACGGCGCCAAGCCTCCCGATCTCCCCGGAAGGGATAACGACGCGGTAATGCTGCCTCCCAGTGGCCGCCCTCCCGCTCGAAATCCGCGCCCACTTCGGCCAGCAATACCATCAGATCAAAATCCGCCACCTTCGCCGCCATACCGCGACCCAGCGCAAGAGATTGGGCCAGCAGCTCATCCATCCGCTCCACATCCTGCAACATGCCGTCCCGAAGACGCTGCGGCGTGGTCTCCGGCAACAGTTCCCAGGCCATACGCAGGCGCGCCAGCGGTGAACGCAGATCGTGGGAAATCCCGGACAGCAACAACGACTGATGATTAATCATCGCCTGCAAACGGGTCCGCAGGTTAGCGAAAATATTGAGGATATCCTGGAACTCATAAGCACCGCCGCGCGGCAGACTCGGTAGAGGTGCCTTTAACGATCCGCGCAATGCCTCTGAAATCACGCCGAGAGGCCGTAATACCCGGCGTACCAGAATCATCGTCAGCACCAACAGCGCGAGGGTCGAAAAAGCCAGCACAAAAATCATGGCGATAGGGAGAGACGAGGCCAAGCGCCCTCGGTCAAAATGTACCCAAGCCGTTTGTCCGGAAACAGTAACCGGCACCCAAAACGTACGCACGCTTCCACCCAAAACATCCACACGCACGGGTTCCCCTAAGCGCCTGGCCAGCGCACGACTCAGCAACCAGCCGTATATATGCCCATGGGTATGCTTTATAGAACGATCCAGATGCGCAGCAATTTCTATCCCATTGTCGGCCTGCAGACTGGCCAAAAAAGTGGGGCGCTCTTGCGGAGACAATTCGGCATAGGTTTTCGCACTGATCACAATCAAACCTGCCAGATCCTCCGCCGAACGCTCGGCCAACGGATATAGCACCGTAGCTACAATGATCACCAAGGTCAGAATCTGCAGAACAACAATGCCCAGCCCCAAGGTCCAGGCCGTTTGCGAAAACAGGCTGCGTCCGCGCCACAGACTCATGAGATAGGCATGAACCGATATCCAGCGCCACGCTCTGTCTGCAAAAAGCGTGGTTGCCGGGGACTCTCTTCAATAATTTTGCGCAGACGGGTCACCCGCACATCTATACTCCGATCAAAGCGCCCATCCTCTTCTCCGCCCAACAACTGCAGCAGAAGATCGCGACTCAGTATGTGTCGCGGGCGCTGCGCAAAGACCAGCAACAGCTCCATTTCCGCCGGATTCACGTCGACTTCCGCATCACCACGATAGAGCCGTCGCTCGGCCATATGCAAACGGAAATCACCAAAGTGGAGTTTTTCGCCACCCTCATCTTTCCCGCTACGACGTAACAAGGCCCGCAAACGCGCCACCAGCTCCCGCGCATTGAAAGGTTTTGCCAAGTAGTCATCGACGCCGCTTTCCAGTCCAAGGATACGTTCCTCGTCCTCGCCACGGGCCGAGAGCATAAGAATAGGAGGCCCTCCATCCTTCCTGCGCAGATCCTTGGCGAGGCTGATGCCATCCTGTCCCGGCAACATCCAGTCGAGCACCATCACATCCACCGGGCCCGCCGCCATTTGTTGACGCATCTGCTGCCCATTGGCCGCCAATAGCACCGCGAAGCCCTGAGCTTCGAGAAACTCCTGCAGCATAGCTGCAAGCCGCTGATCATCATCCACTATCAAAACGACTGCCATCTCCACCTCGCAAAACCCTTTTCCGGAAATATTCTCGAAATATGTCGGAGTTACTATACCACCATAGGCAGCAGCGGTACCCAAACTAAAAGACGGAGTGGAGCGGAAGGGTCAGGCAATCGGTCGACATAACTTTAGGGCGGGCGATTGCAACACAAGTTTTGTAGCGGTTGTTTTGCGGCTATTGGACGGACTTCTGGTCCGTCTTTTTTTGTGTCTTTAAAGCGATGGTATACTAGGCCCGACTCGCTCAACAAGGATACCGCATGGACCCCAAAGCACACCGCCTCATCTGGATTGACCTGGAGATGACAGGGCTGCGACCAGAACAGGATCAGATTCTGGAAATCGCCACGCTGGTCACGGACAACAACCTGCGAATTCTCTGCGAAGGTCCGGTATTGGCCGTGCATCAACCGGAATTCGCACTCACGGCTATGGATGACTGGAACCAGCGTACCCATGGCGCTTCCGGTCTCCTGCAACGGGTCCGCGATAGTCGCCTGGATACGGCCGCAGTGGAAACACAAACGCTGGACTTCCTGCACCAGCATGTCACAGCAGGTACCTCACCGATCTGCGGCAACAGCGTATGTCAGGATCGCCGCTTTTTAGCCCGCCTGATGCCGCGGCTGGAACGCTTTTTTCACTACCGGATGATGGATGTCAGCACCATCAAGGAACTTGCCACGCGCTGGTATCCGCATCTGCCCAAATTCCCCAAAGCCGAGCGCCACGAAGCGCTGGCCGATATCCGCGAATCCGTTAGTGAACTCGCTTACTATCGCGAGCGGCTTTTCACGCAGACATCATTGCCAAACTCCGAGGCCGAATAGATCTCAAGGTCAGTCCGGCCGCTGCCACAACATGCGTGCCCGTCCCTGCGTCGACCCAGTGCAGACGCATCTGCTCCGATGTTAAGATGGCAATTTGCAGCCGTTCGGCAATTTGGGGCGGGGTGGATGCAGTGCTGGTCATGGAGGCTCCAACGCGGTGGATATTGATCTCTTCTACGAACTCGCCGTACCTGCCCATCTCGGCCGCAGCGAGGCCCAAGTTTATCATGAAACACTGGATGAGCTTAGTCTCGCCGACGCCTTGGGTTTTCACAGCGCCTGGCTCGTGGAACACCATTTCATGCGCGAGTACTCTCACTCCAGCAGTCCAGAAACCTTCCTCGCCGCAGCCAGCCAGCGCACCAAGAATCTGCGTCTTGGCCATGCCGTCGTTGTTCTGCCATACAACCATGTCGTGCGCGTTGCGGAACGCGTCGCCGCCCTGGATATCCTCAGCCATGGCCGTCTGGAACTGGGCATAGGGCGTGGTTTTTCCCCCAAGGAATATCAACTTTTTGGCAGCCAAATGGCAGACAGTCGAGGCCATATGCAGGAAGGCTTACAAATTCTTCGCCAGGCAGGCGGTGGACCCTTCAGCCATCATGGAAAACTCTATAATTTCGATGAACTGGATATTCTTCCCAAACCCCTCCAGCAACCGCATCCACCGCTGTGGACGGCAGCCGTGAGCCCGACGACTATCCAATGGGCAGCGCAGGAAGGCATTGGTGTGCTCTCCGGACCGTTTAAACCCTGGTTCCTCATCAAACAAGATTTGCGTGCCTATAAAAAGAGCTGGCGACAACACCATGGAGACGGTCCGTTGCAAAAGGGCAAGAATGCGGGTTTTGCCATGACCATTGGCTGCCTGTGTCTGGAGGATGCGGCGGAAGCACAGCACTGGGCCGAGGGTTTCACCTGGTATTACCAGCGGCTGCTGGATCAGACCCGACCGGTCCTCGCACAACTCAAGGAAAGCTATGAATACTATCACCGTCTCGGCTTTCTTGAACCACTGCTGCGCCGTGGCCTCAGTCTGCGTCTGCTAGAGACTATGGGTATGGTCGTGGTAGGCGATCCCGACACATGCCGTCAAAAACTGGCCCGTTACGCCCGGGCAGGCGTGGATCGGCTGATTCTGGCTGTCGGTGCCGGAATGGTCCCCAGCGCAGTGACTCAACGCTCGCTGCGCTTGCTCGCCGAGGAGGTGTTACCTGCTCTGCGCGTGCCCGTCCCCCGATAATGCAAGTGCTGGTCACGGGTGCGGCGGGG